>CANBEE010000106.1 GCA_947367415.1 uncultured Bacteroidales bacterium | reverse complement strand
AGGTGGAGCTGCGCCCAGGATATGCCTATATAGTGCCTGCCTACACGACGCACAGCTACCAATGCGATGGCGACTTTGCCCTGTACTACCTCCATGTACATGAGGGATTCAAAAATGTGACCGACGTATTTGACACCTATGAGTTCCCCACCGAGGTGAAAGCAGATGCCATATACGAGTCGCTCTTCGCATCGGCCTGCCGTGCCAACCCCGATGCCGGATTGCCGGCGAGCAATCCGACCTCGTATGACAACGACTCGCGCTTCTACGACTATGTGAACAAGTACCGCAAGCTGGCACTGCACGAGCGCATGGCTCTGCGCGGCTTCACGCTCATGGTCTTCGCCCGCTTCTTGGCGCAGGCACAACCCCGTCTGTGGGCGAAGGACGAACGCATCGTACGCGTCGTACACTACATTGGCGACCACCTGCACCAGCACATCGACATGGACGAACTGGCGACGGTCGCCTGCATGGCCAAGTCGTACTTCATACGTCTGTTTACCGCCGCACTGGGCATGTCGCCCATACGTTACGTGAATCGCAAGAAGATAGAGCGGGCGCAGCTGATGCTCATGACGGAGCATATCAACATCAAGGAGGTGGCCTTCCGGCTGGGCTTCGATGATCACTCCTACTTCATCCGTCTGTTCAAGAAGACCACCGGACTCACGCCCAACGACTATCGGCGCTGCTACGGACATAAGCGGTAGCAGGATTTTGTTTTTCCGGAAAATGCACTACCTTTGCAATAGAATCATCAACTTTAACACTACAATACAATGAAAGGATACCAAGCGAAACAACACCCCGTGCCCATGAAGCGCTATTGCCGCACCATGGAACTCAAACCCGACGATGCACTCATACGCGAATATGTACACCGCCACAGCGAAGGTGAGTCGTGGCCCGAAATTCTGCAGGGAATCCGCAGCGTGGGCATACTGGAGATGGAGATTTACCTCCTGGGGAACAAACTGTTCATGATCGTGGAGACTCCCGTGGACTTCGACTGGGACAGTGCCATGGCACGTCTCGCTACCCTACCCCGCCAACAGGAATGGGAGGATTTCATGGCGATTTTCCAGCAATGCAACGAGGGCGACACGGCCGACGAGAAGTGGAAAATGATGGACCGCATCTTCTTCCTCTACGACAAGTAGGAGGCAAGGGGCGGAAAAATCTGTACAGATTTCCCCAACATGAAATAGCTATAAAAAAAGGAGAGAGAGGCAGCCAAGCTGTCTCTCTCTTCCGTATATCGCAATGCGATGTTCTGTATTAGCCCTGGATAGCAGCTACACCGGGGAGTACCTTACCCTCGATAGCCTCGAGAAGAGCACCACCACCAGTAGAGATGTATGATACCTGATCGGCCAAACCGAACTTGTTGACACATGCTACTGAGTCGCCACCACCGATGAGTGAGAATGCACCCTCAGCAGTTGCCTTGGCGATAGCCTCACCGATAGTGCAAATAATCCACATCTACCCAGCCCTCATCAGCCACATCGTTGTATGAGTAGATACCGATGCGGTCGCCGCGGTAATGCCCCCACACCATGCGGTAAGGCTTGCCGCAGGGCACGAAATTGTCACCATCGAGACTATAGTAATAGGTAGAGAGTCCGTCGAGCCCCCAGCGCGACTGCAGCCAGATATAGGGTTGGACAAGACGCTCGCCACGGGTGAAATGCTGACCCTCAAAGTGCTCGATGTAGCGCTCGCCCTCGTGCTGCACGATGCCCAAACCTGAGCAATGGGCCGAGAAATGGCAGAGACCGGCACGCTGGCCATCGGCCATGTTGCTGATGTCAACCTTGATGGTGACACAGTTGGCAGGTGTGCGCCAAGTTCGCTGCGTGAGCGTGTTGCCAGCCTTAAAGAGATTGCCTGGTTCAAGAGGGCGGAAGGCACGCAGCCGCATCCACCCGGGACGCTCTGTGAGCGAGTGCATATAGGCACGGGGCTGATAGTTCCACTGCCACTGCGAAGCCAGCTCCTGACTATCAAAATCGTCGCTACGGACAATCATGAGGCGCTTGGCCCCTACTTTAGGCATACCACCTGACCATACCATAGAACCAATCTCACCCTTGCTACGATCACCTATCATGGGCCATCCGTCGGCCCACTCTACGGGGAGCAGACTTGCTACACGTCCGCTCCAGTCGCCTGTTCCGTGATGGGTGAAGAAGTACCACTTGCCGTCAGGGCCCTCTACGATGCCGCCCTGATTGGGTTCATTAGCCTCGCGACAGGGCAATAGCAGCTGGTGTTCCTCCTTGAAGTAGCCCGTAATGCAGGTGTCGCGCTTAGCCATCACGTAGCGGCCCAAATGCCGCTGATGCTCGCTGAAGACGAGGTAGTAGTACTTCCCGTAGCGGATAAGTTTGTTGGCCTCACGGTGATTTCCCTCGTTGACGAGTCTTGCGCTTTGGAGGTCGATGCTCTTGCAATCATCGGCCATACGGAACATATAAGTCTTACAATTGTCGCGAAAGCAGGTGCCGAGGAAATATCCACGGCCCTCATCGTCCCAGATAGCGGTACAGTCGTCCCATCCAGCATCGGCCATAAGGCAGGTGAGCGGTTCCCACGGACCTGAAGCCTCGGGTGCCGAAGTCACGAAATAGCCTTCATCGGGAGTACCGAAGAAGACATAGAAGCGATTGTTATGGTAGCGTATCGAACCTGCCCACACACCACGCCCATAGCGGTTCATACGACGCCAACCCAGTTCGGGAGTTATCTGCGTGAGGTCGGTAACGGCATTGCCCACCACCTCCCAGTTGACGAGGTCGGTAGAGTGCAATACGGTCATACCGGGTGAAAACTGCATAGTGGAAGAGATGGCGTAGAAGTCGTCACCCACACGGATGCAGTCGAGGTCACTATAGTCGGAAGGAAGCACGGGGTTGATGTAGGTGCTGTCTGGCTGCTGCCCCCAGCAAGTCCATTGCCCCCACGAGATTTGCGCAACAGCCATTATGCACGAAACGCACAGCGCTGCGATGAGGATTGCCAGTCGTTTCATATTATTTCCTAGCAATTACAGCTACAAAACCACCGCGCGGAGCAAGATTCACGCTGTCGGGCAGCAAGGTATTGATATCCCAAGCACGTGGTTCGCCTTCCACATCGCCGAAAGTGGTGGCACGGCAGTCATCGCCACCGAGGAAGCGCCAGTCGACAGGTATGCTCTGTTCCGTATCGAGACCATTGATGATACCCACGTACCAGGTGTCGCCCGAACGGCGTGCCATGGCTACCCACTCTCCAGGGTATCCCGAGAGTAGCTTCGTGTCGTCCCATGCCGTAGGGAGACCGGTGATGAGTTGCTGTACTACGGCTGGCTGCTCCAGGAATCCCGAGGGGCGATCGGCAAGGTGCTGTAGGGCCGACTCGAACACTATCGTCAGCGCCAGCTCATGTGCATGAGTGGTGATGTGTGGGTGCTGCGAATCGGTGAAGGCGCAGGGCGTATAGTCCATCGGGCCTATCACGTTGCGGGTGAAGGGGAGTGTGCAGTTGTGCCATGCCGCATTGGGTGTGAGGCGGCCATTGTTGTTATACCATTCGGCACCATACACCGCTTCAGAGGTCATGAAGTGTGGATAGGTGCGCTGCCAGCCACGGGGGATGGTAGCACCGTGGAAGTTGACCATGAGCTTATGCTTGGCGGCGGTCTCGAGGATATCAAGATAGTAGTTGATCATGCCTATGCTGTCGGCACCAAAGAAGTCCACCTTGATACCCTTGACCCCCATGTCGCTTATCCAGGCAAACTCACGGTCGCGCCTGTCAGGGTCGTTGAGGCGGTAGCCTGGGCCAGGACCACTGATCCAGGCAGTAGATGAGTTGTACCATATCATGGAGTTCACTCCTTTTTCACGGCTATAGGCCAAGGCATCGGGTAGGGTGCCTCCATTACCCATCACATCCCACTCGGCATCGATGAGCACATAGGGCAGATCCAGCGTGTCGGCAAAGTCTACATACTGCTTCACTATCTGATAGTCGTTCGAACCGTGATTATGTGCCCAGTAGATCCACGACACCACACCGGGCTTGATCCATGAGGTATCGTCGAGGCAGCAAGGGTCGCTCACATCGGTCACGAGGGTCGACTCCACCACGTCGGACAATGAGCCCACAATAGCCAAACGCCAAGGTGACTTCCACACTGCAGGACAGGTGAACCGCTCATCAAAAAGTTTTACCTGATATACTGATTCATCCTCTGCGTTGGAGAGGTAAGCGCCACATTGATCGCGCAGCACATTGGCTTCGGCCAGAAGCACATAGGTCGAGTTGGCGGGCTGGAACAAAGCTGGCATATTCCACTTACGGCTTCTATTGTGTGCCTTTCCATCCGTATTGGCAAAATAGAAATCTTCGTATCCTACGGCATAGGGCTGTGTCCAGCGTTTGATGTCAGCGTCAAACACAAATTGGGTATGTTCGCCCGTCACCACTTCACCTCCAAGGTCTTCCGTCTCGTAGCGGAAGGCTAGCCCGTCATTGTAGAGACGTGTCACAAGACGTACCTCGACACCCAGAGAGTCCTCGTAGATATAGGTACGCTCGTTGGCTTCATTGCTGCACTGACGGCGCTTGCCGGTGAGCATTGTATACTTCACCTTATGGATACCCTTACGGATTCCCTTGAGGCTTAGCCCCGTACCGTGCCCCTGCTCAGTAGTGATGCCTACAGTAGGTATCTCGAGAATCTGTACCCGGCCACTGTCTGTAAGACAGTGAAGAGTGAGACTGGCACCTTCGGATGTGAGCGTGTGATTCAATATCAGTTTACCATCGGGCGAGGTAACCTGCTGGGGGTGGCAGGCCGTGAGCATCAGCATCACAAGACCGCACAGCAAGTGAGTAGTTCGTTTCGTCATACTGCTGGTGTGTTTTCAATGAATATTTGCGGCAAATATAATCATTCTGTTGCAATAATCCCTATTCCCCATCAATAAAAAAAACAGGAAAGGGCTCGTTTTGTCACCATCTCGGAAGATTATTGTCGCGAAAAGATAGAATTCATTGAGTATCTCTACATACCTAAAATCTACTTAACCACAACCGATACAAGGAATTCTTCGCACTGCATCGGCAGAGCGCGGCAAGGCAAACTTCACCCAATTCTTCTACCATGGCATTGAACAAGTAGAACAATAGGCAATAACTTTGGCAAAAGTTTCGGCAAATAACATACCCCCCTAACCGCTATTACTATCAACGTATTAGGGGGTTATTTTGGCAAAACACCTACCAACGAGCAAAAAGTCTTATTTATTTGAACCTTGTGCAGCAAAGAGCTATGACGCTTTGCCATATTTCTTAATCGTACGCGCAGCCTTGCTATAGACACCCTGCCGGATACGCACGATGTAGCCCTTGCGGCATAGTGTCTGCAGATGGTGGGTGACAGCACGCACCTTGATACCCAGTTCCTCACCTAGATCGTCGGCAACAGGTCTTGTGAAATTGCGCGGCAGACGCTGCAAGAACGCCAGTGCACTGAGCCACGGCCACCGCGTACAGCTCGACGGCTTGGGCTCGCTCACCATGGAGCTGAGCAGCCACACCGGCTCTACGCCTTCCACGGGCAAGGATGTGAAGATCAGTGGCATCCGCTTCCGTGCCGACAAGCACCTGCTCGACCGCCTGGCCGATGTGAAGTTCAAGGTCGAGGGTAAGGTGCGCCAGCCCTTGTCGGCACCCGAGCTGGCCGATGCGCTGTACGAGTACTTCGAGACGCACGAGGACATCAGCGTCCGCGAGTTTGCCCGCATCAGCCACTATGCCACCAGCACCTCGTACCAGAAGCTCAACGACTATGTGGCGCACGGCGAGATGGAGCGCGTGCCTCGCGTCAACGGCTGCTTCCGCCCTACGAAGGGGAACTTCGGGAGGGAGTAAACGAGCCCATTGATACAATATTTATAGCATAACTGGAGATTTACACTTTTTGCACACTTTATTTTTTTCGGGGGGGGGACAATAGACTTCATTCTGATATTATTACCCGTCAAGCGGGCAAAAAATTTCAAAAAAATCACAAGTTCTTGCCCGCTTATAGCCCAACTCTAATGAGAAAGAACAAAAAAGTATTTGGATAAAAGTAGTACATTACATCATGAAGAATATAGGACTGAGGACAAAACTGCACAATGAAAAGGCTCTCCAATCAGTCAATGACATTTATAGCACGCGTGGTAGAAGTTAGCATTTTACCGTCCGTCAGTGTCATGGTAACAGTAAAAACGATGCCGTCAACCATTGGCTGTATATCATCGTGTAAGCAAAGATGCATGCAAGGAGTTGCCAAAGGCTTAAGGGCCAACCATTCTGTAATGGTTACGTTTTTGTCAGGCTCCGAAGAATATACAGAGTAATCATCATAACTAAAGACAAGTTTTGGAGTGAATTCTTTTATGGCAAAGCACCCGGAAATGTCCTTGCCTGCCTCTACGCCATTGAAAGGTTGGTTGGCCGTGATTGTAAATGCGGTAACGCCTTCCAGTCTGTAAGGAAAGTAATAGCAGGCAATACGAGTCGTCGCTTCACAACTTATAGGTTCGATATCCCCGTATCTTCCTTTCGCAAAGTTGTGAATATATTGCTCTACTTCGGGGATAGATTCCTTGCAATACGTTCCAGCAGATGCAAAATTGAAGTAGAATTCAGATTCGTCACCAGTCCATCCGAGAATAGAGTCGAATGTAAATATAGAGATTACCAACTCCGCCTCTACGTTTTCTGGGACATTGTTATATCCCAACGTACTACCGTTATCAATATTAGCAAAGGCTAAAATTGATTCCACATGACATGGCTCAGGAGCTGCAAATATATATCCATGAGTCTCTATGACCTCACAAGAGATCAAGCATGATAACGCAGTCAATGAATAGAGTAGATTTTTCATGCCAATATTCTTTTGTCGATTGATAATCATCACAATAGGAATCGTTACAAATCACAGAACAACTATTTCAACCCGAATCCGTGAATCATTTTTCTAGAATATTGTAGACTTACTTCTGGATCGGGTGCCCAAGCACCATCCAATGTACAATATATATCATCATATCGACCGTCCCATCCCCAGTTCATCAAGACATAATTAGATTTGTAGCTATTAGTTATAGTCTTAAAATCCTTATACTTAATCATATCGTCTGGTCTGACTAAAGTTGGCGCGATTGGATCCACACCATCTACAGGTTTGAAATCCTGCCAAGTACTATCCACCCATCCATAATAAGCAGTTTGCTTTATTGTTATAGTTTTCCACCCATCCATAATCCAAGAATGGCCAACAATATAAGGGTATTCGTCTATAAGAGCTTTGGCTCCTATAATCACAGGCATTCCATTCTTAAGACTTTCCCATGCTGTTGCTGAGTTGTAGTCTTCATATGTAGAAGAGATGCCTAATTTATCAAATAGTTCCTGTAGAAATTTTGTTCTTTTTCCTGATTGCTCCCCATATTTCATATCAATTGCACATCCCACATAAGCCATTAGTAATGCAGCTTGTTCTTTTCTTGCTGTAGAATAATCATTAGCTTTTAGTGCCATATTATCCCATGCTTCTGCTGTAGCATTAGAAAACGAATAAGAATAGCTTTCATTGTGCCCAACACAGCCTCCTGTAGTGTACATCGCTTGGGGACATCCTAGCTTATAGTGTAAATAGTATAACATCTGTGCTCCAGAAACAGCAGTACATCCCACTGCACATTGTTCATTTGGTTTGTCTTTATTGTATGGAACAAATGTGTCCCAAGGTGAACCTTGCCCCCATTTGGTTTGTATCATATGCCCAGACTCTGCAGTTATTGCTTCAGATTCACTATCATATAGTTCCCAATAGCCCGATCCATAATCACGGGTTACAGACGTGTTTTGAGGGTGAATCATAGACCAAAAAGTATATGCATCTGACACTTTATTGTCTTCAACAACACTTCTCATTGCTTTCAAATATTGCATCTGTACATCCAAATATGCAGAGAAACCAGAAAGTGTATCGTCAGATTCAAATCTACCATCCTCGCTCATTGCAATAACCAATGGGCCTCGTTTATCAGCAGCAATAACATCCCATCCTTTTTTGTATTGGATGAGATACATTAATGTATCTATTCCGTCTGTCATAGGAACAATGGTGTCAAGTTCTTTATAGCTCTCTTCACCACAATGGATTGCGGCATAAATCTTCGCATCCACATAAGGTACAAAAAACTCTTTGTATATACTATCCCGTAATGTAATCGAATCTACATCAGTTTCAGATATGACACGAGTTTTCGAGAAGCTATTCGCTTGTAAAGAATTAAAGCCCTGTTCCATTTCAAAATCCATTTGTGTGCATCCGACAAACACAATCAAAGACAAAAGACAATCAATTCATTTCATGTTTTATTTGATTTGTATGGTTATTAATTAAAGTTTCGCAAGTAAAAAAGCATAGCTTAAGTTCTGTATATCATAGAAGATAAGCGACCTTGAACTCCTCCCAAAAGAACTTATTGCAAAAAGCTATGACAAAGATAAACATATTATTTCAAAAAAGGAAGATTCTTAGAAAATAAATGAATACAACAAGGTCTCACCGACGGCTGCTTCCGCCCTACGAAGGGAAACTTCGGGAGG
>CANBEE010000105.1 GCA_947367415.1 uncultured Bacteroidales bacterium | reverse complement strand
AGCCGCTCCAGTGACTAAGTAGGTTCTCATCTTTATTTCTTGTGGTTGATGATTTATTTGACCACAAAGAAACGACAAACTTTTGGATTTTCCAAGTAATCGGGATGCTTGTCGGTTTTTTGTTGTTTTTTTCGATAATATTGTGTAAGTTTGCAGCCTATATATTATAATGGTAGGAATAGTTCCAACAGATTAATGACTATAAAGGATGAAAATGAAGAAGAGTCTCATTTGCTTGTTGATGGCGCTGATAACGCTGACAGCATTTAAGGAAGGTGAGAAGAAAATTACCGTGTTCATGATAGGCGACTCTACCATGGCCAACAAGTCAATCACGGGTGGCAAGCCTGAACGTGGCTGGGGACATGTGCTGGGTGGCTTCTTTACGGAAGACATCATTGTGGACAATCATGCTGTGAATGGACGTTCTTCGAAGAGCTTCATTGATGAAGGACGTTGGGATAAGGTGCTCAGTCGTATCAAGCCGGGCGACTATGTGGTGATACAGTTCGGACATAACGATGAGAAGCCTAACCCCGACCGTCATACAGACCCCGGTACGACATTTGATGCCAATCTCTCACGCTTTGTCAATGAGGCTCGTGAGCGCGGTGCCAATCCTATATTGATGAATGCTATCGTGCGCCGCAACTTCCTGACTCCTTGCGAGCAGCCTGGGCATATCGTTGCGTCCGACAATCAAGTCGAGGGCGACACGCTGTACGACACTCACGGAACCTACCTCGATAGTCCGCGCAATGTAGCCAAGAAACTCAATGTGCCCTTTGTGGATGCCAATAAGATTACCCACGAGCTCGTGCAAGGGCTTGGCCGTGAGGAGTCGAAGAAGCTTTACATGTGGGTAGAGCCCAATACGGTGCCTGCTGTGCCCAAGGGCAGTGTCGACAATACGCACCTCAATATCTATGGTGCCCGTGTGGTGGCTGGACTCCTTGTGGATGCTATGGCTGAGGCTGTTCCCGCTTTGGCTCCGTATGTACGTCGCTTCGATTTTGTGGTGGCCAAGGATGGCTCGGGCGATTTCTTTACCGTACAAGAGGCAATCAATGCTGTCCCTGACTTCCGCAAGGAGGGGCGCACTACCATCTATATTCGCAAGGGTGTGTATAAGGAGAAGCTTATTATCCCGGAGTCAAAGATCAATGTGTCGCTCATTGGTGCTGAGGGGGCTGTCATTTCGGGTGACGACTATGCCAGCAAACCCAATCGCTTCGGCGAGAATATGAGTACTTCGGGCTCTTCCTCTTGCTATATCTATGCACCTGACTTGATTTGCGAGAACCTCACCTTCGAGAATACCGCAGGACGTGTAGGCCAAGCTGTTGCATGCTTCGTGTCAGGCGATAGGGTAATCTTCCGCAACTGCCGTTTCTTGGGCAATCAGGATACGCTTTATAACTTTGGTAAACATTGCCGCCAATATTTTGAGAATTGCTACATTGAGGGTACTGTTGACTTTATCTTTGGCTCTTCGACGGCAGTGTTCAATCATTGCACCATTCATAGCCTCAGTAAGGGCTATCTCACTGCTCCCTCTACACCGCAGGATGAGGCTTATGGGTACGTCTTCATCGATTGTCGTCTTACTGCAGCTGATGGAGTGGAGAAGGTCTATCTCGCTCGTCCATGGCGCCCCTATGGCAAGTCTGTGTTTATCCACTGCGAGATGGGCGACCATATCCTTCCCGTAGGTTGGCACAACTGGAACAAGAAGGATGCCGAGAAAACCTGCTTCTTTGCCGAGTATGAGAACACAGGTGCCGGTGCGGCTACGAAGAAGGAGCGTGCCAAGTTTAGTCATCAGCTCAAGAATCTCAAAGGATATAGCATCGAGGAGATATTGGCAGGTGAAGATGGATGGAATCCCCTTGCCAAGTAGCAATCGCCCCATCCCTAATTACCTTTAATCACCTATAATAGCCATTAATTTATTCACCATAAAAACAAAGTAACACATGAGAAAAACAATCTTGACCGCATTCGCCGCTTCGGCGCTTGCACTCTCGGTAACAGCTCAGAACCATGAGCTCACCGTTGAGATGAAGAAGAATGGTGCACCCATTCAGAAGACTATGTACGGTCTGTTTATCGAGGACATCAACTACGCTGCCGACGGTGGTCTGTATGCCGAGTTGGTGAAGAACCGCTCTTTCGATTTCCCCTATGCCTTCACTGGCTGGCAGGTTGCCGGTAATGTGGAGGTAAGAAACGATGGTCCCTTCGACCGTAACCCCAACTACGTACGCCTCAAGAGCTCAGGCCACGGACATAAGTGGACAGCCCTTCTTAACGAAGGCTTCTTCGGTATCGGTGTAGAGAAAGACAAGGAGTATCGCTTTACCTTCTATGCTCGTGTCCCTGAAGGCAAGAAGAATGCCCGCATCCGCATGGAGCTGGCTCAGCCCATCACCAATCGTGAGGGTCAGGACTTCCTCAGCCGCGAGATCAATATCGAGGGTAGCGAGTGGAAACAGTACGAGGTGGTAGTGAAGTCGCCCATGACTGAGCCTAAGGCACAGCTCCGCATCTTCCTCCTCGGCAACAATGCCGTAGACCTCGAGCACATCTCACTCTTCCCTGTCGACACTTGGAAAGGCCGCAAGGGTGGCTTGCGTAAGGACCTCATGGAGGCTCTTGCTGATATGAAGCCCGGTTGTTTCCGCTTCCCCGGTGGATGTATCGTTGAGGGTACCGACCTCGACACTCGTTATAATTGGAAGAACACGCTCGGCCCCGTGGAGAACCGTCCGCTCAATGAGAACCGTTGGCACTACACCTTCCGCCATCGCTTCTTCCCCGACTACTTCCAAACCTATGGCCTCGGCTTCTTCGAGTACTTCCTCCTTTCTGAGGAGATTGGTGCTGAACCTCTGCCCGTAGTGAATGTAGGTCTCTCATGCCAGTATCAGAACAATGGCGAGCACGCTCACGTGGCAGTTGATGAGCTCGACCCCTATATCCAGGACGCTCTTGATCTCATCGAGTTTGCCAATGGCGACGTTACTACCGAGTATGGTAAGATTCGTGCCGAGATGGGTCACCCCGAACCCTTCAACCTCAAGTACATTGGTGTGGGTAACGAGCAGTGGGGCTCTGAGTATGTAGTGCGCCTCGAGAAGTTCGTGGAGCGTCTGCGCAAGGCTCATCCCGAAATTGAGATTATCGGTTCATCTGGTCCTAACTCTGAAGGTCGCGACTTCGACTACTTGTGGCCCGAGATGAAGCGCATCAAGGTTGACCTCGTTGACGAGCACTTCTACCGTCCCGAGAGCTGGTTCCTCAGCCAGGGCAACCGCTACGACAACTACGACCGCAAGGGTCCCAAGGTGTTTGCCGGTGAGTATGCTTGCCACGGTGCCAACGGTCGTAAGTGGAACCACTTCAACGCTTCACTCCTTGAGGCAGCCTTTATGACCAACCTCGAGCGCAATGCCGATATCGTACACATGGCTACCTATGCCCCTCTCTTCGCTCACGTTGACGGCTGGCAGTGGCGTCCCGACCTCATCTGGTACGACAACCTCCGCTCAGTACGCTCATGCTCATACTACGTGCAGCAGATGTATGCCCACAATACAGGTACTCACGTGCTTAAGGCTACAGAGAATGGCAAGCCCCTTGCAGGTAATGAGGGTCAGGATGGCCTCTTCGCCAGCGCCGTATGGGATGCTGCCAAGAAAGAGGTAATCGTTAAGGTTATCAACGTATCTGACAAGGCACAGGAGGTGAAGCTCAACTTCACAGGCCTCAAGAAGAGCCAGAAGCCCCAGTTGGTAGACGTCACCACCTACCACTCTGATGACCTCTACGCCGACAACACCCTTGACAACCCCACCGCTATCGTACCTCAGGTGAAGGCTGCCAATGGCGCTGCTCTTGATGTAGCCAACGTGCCTGCCAAGACCTTCGCTATGTATCGCTTCAAGGTTGAAGGACGCAAGTAATACATTGTGTAATACAAATATGAGGCCGGCCAATTCGTTTTGGCCGGCCTCTTTTGTCGTATGTATCTCTCAGTAACCTACGCTTGTCAGTCGTTCATCATCAGGCTCATCAGCGGATTCTCCTCTGTGAGTAGTCGGTGAGTAAGCTGAGCGATGGTGTAAGCTTCGGCCGAGGGGCATGGCTCGGTGAGACGGTGGCATTTCCCGCCCTCAAGACGGTAGTGACCATTGTTCTCGGTGAGCAATTCATCGGTAACGCTCATGGTAAGTGATAGCTCGGGATGGAGCTGGGCGTAGACGCCAAGCATATCTTCAGCATGGATGATACGCGCCATGCCGAAAAAGTCTCCTTCGTGGCCTGTGGTGTCAAGCATATCCAGTTCGGTGCGGCCGTAATGGCTGGCGATGGCATTGATGAGTGCATCGTGGGCCACCTTGTCGTCATAGACACATTCGCGGAGTAGAGTGCCATCAGTTTCGTTGCGGCATATGGCCAAGGCTACGGTGTTGTCGCCACGGCGAGTCACCCACATCGTGTCGCCTGCGAGGCGCATGTCGTCGGCTACGGCGCGGAGGTCGCTTATAGGGTGCTGTACACACAGGGGGCGCTCCTGCATCTTGGTACGGAGGTAGGCGAGGCAGTCGCTGGGTTGGTCTACGATATCGACCATGAGCGAGCCGTCATTGGGCACCATGCCGTCGGCCTTTACCGTCTTCCATCCGAAGCGGAAGCAGGGTGTATAGCCAAACTTGGCATAGTAGGCAAAGAGCTCGGGAGTGGCGGGTATGAGGAAGCTGAAGAGGGCGCCGTCGGCCTGCATGGAACGGTGAGCCTGATTGAGCAGCTCGCCCATAAGACCCCGACGGCGGTAAACCTCGTCGGTACAAGCCCCGGAAATATAGGATGCGGGTAGTAGGTTGCCGCCATAAGTCATGGGGTAGGGGAGTTTCTGCAGGGCTGCGACTACGCGTCCGTCACGCTGAATGACCTCGTTGCGTTCTGTGCGGTACTTCTCACGGAAGTAGAGGTCGATAAAGGCGCGTGGGTCGGCAAAGGAGCGCTCCCATAGGTGGCGCGTCTCGAAGCGTACCTGGCGCTCCTCTTCGCTTTCCGATGGTTGGGTGGTGAGTGTGGCTGTCATCTTGTCCAGTATGAGGTCGGGCTGATATGACAGCTTGGCCTTGCGTAGTCCCTCTAGGCCAAGATCCTCCTCTCTATTAATATAGGTGATCTCATCGGAAATGCGGGATGCAAACTCATTGTTTATCATGGCATAGGCTCCTTCGTAGTTGGTATCGGCCTTCTCCACACATACGTCGAAGGCATCCTTGTTGATGCGAGCGCCAAAGGTGAAAGCTACCATGCGGCCCTCTACAAATAGTGTTCCTCCCAGGATTTGCAGTTCCTCGATATGATTGAGGGCGTAGGCCATCATGCGTTGCTCGGCCATGGCTGCGCGTTGCTCGCGGCAATCATTCGTGAGGCACCACTCCTCGGCCAAGCGTAAGCATTCAGGGACCAACTCTGCGGTGAGAGGACGGTACTCGTAATCGGGATATAGTCGCTTGAACTTGTTGATGTGGTTGCGCTTGGGCTGGAGCTTCTTGCCTGCGAGTGTTACCAGCTTTTCGCGTAGGTAGAGGTAGTCTGCCGAGTCGCGATTGGTGGTGAATGTGAATGCTCCGGGCATAGCTTCTTCCATCACCTCTCTGGCACATGGGCATACACAAGCCATACGTAGCGTGTCGCCCAGGCTGCGAGCATCGGCGATGAGTAGCTGTAGTATGCTGCGCAGGTCGCCCTTGCCCATAGGCTTCATGTAGGTAACCTGGCCATCGAGCAGGAAGCGCAGGAGCAGGAAACCATCTACCTCGGCATATTCGGTATGGTAAAGAAATTGCCAACTGTAGACGTTGGCTACATTCATGTCGCAGTTCATGCAGTTGCTCTGCATCGTATAGGAACGCAGCACTTCGGCATCGGCTGCGCTAATAGGTCGGAAAGGAATAAGCATGTAATGTCTAAAACTTGGTTTTGGGGTAGCTTCTTAGCTACGGCTTTTTCTCTCTTCAGAAGTCTTTTTGTTGTCAGAGTCAGGGCATCCTGCCAGAATGACCACGATTTCGCCGCGTGGCTCGGTGGCTGTAAAGTGGGCGATGACCTCGGTGAGGGTACCCCGTACGGTCTCTTCATGCAGTTTCGATATTTCTCGGCATACAGCAACCTCGCGCTCTGCACCGAAGAATTCAGCAAACTGGCCGAGTGTCTTTACCAATCGGTAGGGCGACTCGTAGAATATCATCGTGCGATGCTCGGCTTGCAAGGCCAAGAGGCGCGTCTGACGGCCCTTCTTCTGAGGCAGGAAACCTTCGAAGCAGAAGCGGTCGTTGGGCAGGCCTGATGATACAAGGGCGGGAACGAAGGCCGTAGCACCGGGCAAGCACTGCACCTCTATGCCATGGCGAACACACTCGCGCACAAGCAGGAACCCGGGGTCGCTGATGGCTGGTGTGCCTGCGTCGGAGACGAGCGCCACAGTCTCTCCCGCCAGCATACGCTGCACGAGAGGCTCTATGGTCTTGTGCTCATTGAACTTATGGTGCGACTGGAGCGAGTTCTTTATCTCATAATGCTTGAGTAGGATTCCACTTGTGCGTGTGTCTTCTGCCAAGATGAGGTCGGCCTCCTTGAGCACGCGGATTGCACGGAATGTCATATCCTCAAGGTTTCCCACGGGAGTGGGCACTACATATAATCGTCCGGTAGCCATAGTTTTGTTCATATCAACCACTGCAAAGTTAGTGTAAGCCGAGAAAAAAAACAAAACTTGCTTTGTATTTTCGCTCGCTTTGCACTAATTTTGTCCTATTAATAATAAAGAATATATATATGGCAGACTTCTCAGAAGACAAAGTGATAGAGACACAACGTCGTGGACGTATTGAGGTTATTTGCGGGTCAATGTTTTCAGGCAAAACCGAGGAACTTATCCGTCGCATGAAACGTGCTCAGTTTGCACGGCAACGGGTAGAGATATTCAAGCCTGCCATCGACACACGCTATTCCATTGAGGAGGTTGTGTCGCACGATAGCAACTCTATTGCTTCCACCCCTGTCGACTCATCGGCTAGCATACTGCTGCTGTCGACCGATATCGAGGTGGTGGGCATCGATGAAGCACAGTTCTTCGATGACGGTCTTGTCGAGGTGTGCAATGAGCTGGCGAAGAGAGGCGTACGTGTCATTGTGGCTGGCCTTGATATGGACTACAAGTGCGTGCCCTTTGGCCCGATGCCCGCTTTATTGGCCATTGCCGATGAGGTGAGCAAGGTGCATGCCATCTGTGTGCGCTGCGGTAACCTGGCTTACGTATCGCACCGTACGGTTGATAACGACAAGCGCGTGCTATTGGGCGAAAAGATGGAGTACGAACCCCTGTGCCGCGTATGCTACGAGAAAGCAATGGCAAGCAAGGAAGCAGAACTTCGCTGAGTTATACGAATTTATAGCTGTGAGTTATGAACAAAGAAATAACTTTTGATCGCTTCATCCGGGGATTGATAGCAATCGGTGTATGCATCATCGCCTATATGCTCATAAGCCGACTGAGCGGAGCGCTGTTGCCTTTTCTCATCGCTTGGCTATTTTGCTATCTGGTATATCCGATTGTGAAGTTCTTCCAATATAAACTGAAGTTCAAGAGTCGGGTACTCTCCATCTTCACCGTATTGTTGCTGGTGACCGGCATTATAGTAGGTATATGCTTTGCCGTGATACCCCCTATTGTGGAGGAGATGGTAATGCTCAAGGAACTCATGGCCAATTATCTGACCTCTGGCAACAGCAATAGCACTATCCCCGATGTTGTCAACCAGTTTATCCGTGAAAATATCGATATGCGGCAGGTCGAGGCCTATTTCTCGGCCGAGCGTATCGGCGAACTGGTCAAAGGTATGCTACCCAAATTGTGGAATGTGATATCCCAATCGTTCAATCTCGTAGGTGGTGTCGTTGCCGCTTTTATGGTACTGGTGTATATCTTCTTTATCCTCAGCGATTACGAGACTTTGGAGCGTGGCTGGATACGTCTCATTCCCGAGAAGTATCGCGAGCGTGTTGTCACGCTTTGCAACGATGTGGAGGAGAGTATGAGCAACTACTTCCGCGGTCAGTCGCTCATAGCACTCTGCGTAGGCATCCTTTTCAGCATAGGGTTCCTTATCATCGACTTCCCCATGGCTATCGGGTTTGGACTATTTGTAGGTATGCTCAACATCGTCCCCTATTTGCAGATAACCTCTATCGTTCCGATGGTTTTCCTCGCCTTAGTGAAGGCTGCCAATACGGGCGAGAACTTCTGGTGGATACTTATAGCTGCAGGTATTGTCATGCTGGTAGTGCAGATTATTCAGGAGACCATCCTTATCCCCCGTATCATGAACAAGGCAATAGGGCTACACCCGGCAGTCATCCTGCTCTCGCTCTCTATTTGGGGTAGTCTGCTTGGTCTCGTGGGTATGATTATCGCCCTGCCTGCCACCTCGCTCATACTCTCCTACTACCGACAGTTCCTGCGTAGACAGGAAGCCCGGGAGGCTGATTCGCACGAGCAAGTGGCTGCTCTAGAACCTCCTATGGAAGAAAAAGAGGAATAAAAGATAAAAAGAATACGAAAAAGTTGTCAGTTACGCAAAAACTCTCTATCTTTGCATCCGCAAATGCGAAGACGAGCTGCACTCGCTGCAAATG
>CANBEE010000104.1 GCA_947367415.1 uncultured Bacteroidales bacterium | reverse complement strand
CGAGATTGACCTCGGAGCCATGGTCGACAACCTAAACTATTACCGCAGTTTGATGGCCCCCACGGTAAAGACCGTCTGTATGGTCAAGGCATTCGCCTACGGAGCCGGTTTCTACGAGATTGCCAAAACCCTGCAGGACCACCGCGTGGACTATCTGGCCGTAGCCGTAGCCGACGAGGGCGAACAGCTGCGCAAGGCAGGCATCACCGCCAGCATCCTCGTGATGAACCCCGAGCTGACAGCCTTCAAGACTATCTTCGAAAACAACCTGGAGCCTGAGATATACAGTTTCACACTGCTGGAAGAGATGATCAAAGCCTGCGAACACGAAGGCTACCAGCACTACCCCGTACATATCAAAATAGACACCGGCATGAGCCGCCTCGGCTTCCGTCCCGATGAGATGTCCCGCCTCATCAGTCGCCTCAGCCGTCAGTCGGCAGTGATTCCCCGCTCGGTATTCTCGCATTTTGCAGGCAGCGACAGCCCCGAGTTTGACACCTTCACTCACCTACAGGCCGCCCGCTTCGACGAAGCCGCCACCGCCCTGCAAACCGTCTTCCCCCACAAGATACTGCGCCACATATGCAACTCGGCAGGCATCGAACGCTTCCCCGAGTATCATCACGATATGGTGCGCCTGGGCCTCGGACTCTATGGCATCAGCCCCGTGGGCGACCGCCTGCTCCACCCCATCAGCAAGCTCCAGACCACCATACTACAGATACACGACGTGCCCGAATCGGAGACCGTGGGCTACAGCCGCCGAGGACAGCTAGTGCGCCCCTCGCGCATCGCCTCCATCCCCATTGGCTATGCCGACGGACTCAACCGCCGACTGGGCAACGGACACGGATACTGCATCGTCAACGGACAGCAAGCCCGCTACGTGGGCAACATCTGCATGGATGTATGTATGATAGACGTCACCGAGATCCCCTGCCAAGAGGGCGACAAGGTAGAGGTTTTCGGTCCGCAACTTCCTGTGACCCAACTGGCCGAATGGCTCGGCACCATCCCCTACGAAGTGATGACAGGCATCTCCACCCGCGTGCGCCGCGTCTACTCGCTGGAGAGCTGACGAGCTGGGGTCCCGGGGCATCAGCGCTCTCGGAAATCTCCGAGTCCTCTGAGTTCTCTGAGTACTCCGAGAAAAACAAAGAAAAACAACAAACAACACCAATAAACACAACGAACAATGAAAAAGACACTATCCCTCCTCCTGACTGCATGCACGCTCCTTGCTGCATGCACCCACGAGAAACCGATGTCAGTACGCATGACAGAGTCAGAAATGCAGCGCGTGCCCGAGAGCTGGCGCCTCGACTTCAAAGACAAGATCAAGTGGGACTATGCCTCTGGCGTAGAGCTTGAAGGCATGCTCAACACCTACGAGCGCTACGGCGACGAGCGCATCTGGCAATACGTGCTCGCCTTCTGCGACACCATGGTCAACGAAGACGGCACCATCAAGACCTACCGCCCTCATGAGGAGAGCCTCGACCGCATCCACACGGCCAAGCTCTTCTACCGCGTCTACGACAAGACCGGCGAGGAGAAGTACAAGAAGGCCCTCGACCTCGTGCGCGACCAAATCACCCATCAGCCCCGCACCCATGCCGGAGGCTTCTGGCACAAGAAGGTGTATCCCTGGCAGATGTGGCTCGACGGCCTCTACATGGGCTCGCCCTTCTATGCCGAATATACCCGTCGCTATGGTGGTTACAACACCACTCCCGACTCCTGCTATGCCGACATCGTGCATCAGTTTGCCGTAGTGGCCGAGAAGACCTACGACCCCGCCACGGGACTCTTCCGTCACGCTTGGGACGAGAGCCGCGAGCAGCGCTGGTGCGACAGCATCACCGGCCAGTCGGCCCACTCTTGGGGACGTGCACAAGGATGGTTTGCCATGGCCATCGTCGATGCCTTGGAGCAGATGCCTGCCGACTATGCCGGCACAGCTACGATGAAGAAGATCCTCAATGCCGTAGCTGAAGGCGTGAAGAACTATCAGGACCCCGCCACGGGTTTGTGGTACCAGGTGCTCGACTGCCCCGGACGTGAGGGCAACTACCTGGAATCGTCCTGCTCATCGATGTTCGTCTTTGCTCTCTACAAGGCCGTACGCCTCGGCTACCTCGACAGTTCCTACCTTGCCATCGCCGAGAAGGGCTACCAAGGCATCCTCGACAACTTCATTGAGGAGCACGAGGATGGTACCATCTCGCTCACCCGCACCTGCGCCGTAGCAGGCCTTGGAGGCAAGGTATATCGCGCCGGAGACTACAACTATTACATCAACGAACAGATACGCTCGAACGACCCCAAAGCCCTCGGCCCCTTCATCAATGCGTCGCTCGAACACGAGTTGTTGCATCAATAATTTGCATTTGTGGAGAAAAGTCCTTACATTTGCCCGATGATGTGTACAGAAAACACTAATTTAATAACCAAATAAACAAAACGAAAGAACATGAGCAATCAAAAAGGAAATGCAAAAATGACCAACTACCGTTGGGTCGTTTGTGCGATGTTGTTCTTTGCAACGACAGTAAACTATCTTGACCGCCAGGTCTTGTCACTCACCTTCGAGGATTTCATCCGTCCCGAGTTCCACTGGACCGACTCTGACTACGGTAACATTACCGGTATCTTCTCACTCTTCTATGCCATCGCCATGCTTGTGGCTGGTAAGTTTGTTGACTGGATGGGAACCAAGAAGGGTTACATGTGGGCTATTGGTGTATGGTCATTTGGTGCATGTATCCACGCCCTTTGCGGCATCATTACCGAGGGTATGGTAGGTTTGCCCGATGCTACAGCTATGCGTCTGGCTACCGATGCCGAGCTGGTTGCTCGTATTGCCCTGATAAGTAGTACCCTGTTCATCATTGCCCGCTGTGTGCTGGCACTTGGTGAGGCTGGCAACTTCCCTGCAGCCAACAAGGCCGTTGCTGAGTACTTCCCCAAGCGCGACCGTGCATTTGCTACCTCTATCTTCAATGCAGGTAGTACTATCGGTGCGCTCATTGCTCCTTTCTGTATTCCTCCTTTGGCTGCCAAGTGGGGTTGGGAAGCATCATTCATCATCATTGGTGGACTCGGTTTCATCTGGATGGGCTTCTGGCAGTTCCTCTACAAGGCTCCTGAGAAGAACACCGCTGTAAACAAGGAAGAGTTGGCATACATCCTCTCTGACGATGCAGCCGAAGTTGCTCCCGCACAGGCCGACGAGGATGCAGGCAAGAAGGTGTCACTCTGGGGATGCTTCAAGTATCGTCAGACCTGGTCATTCATCGTTGGTAAGTTCATGACCGACGGTGTATGGTGGTTCTTCCTATTCTGGATGCCTTCATACCTGAAGACCACTTACGGTCTCTCATCTACTGACCCGCAGTTCCAGTGGGCTCTCGGCTTGCTCTACCTCATCGTGATGATCTCTATCTTCGGCGGCTATCTGCCCACACTCTTCATCGACAAGAAGAAGATGGATCCTTATGCAGGCCGTATGCTCTCTATGCTTATCTTCGCCTTCTTCCCCTTGGTAGCTCTTGCTGCTCAGCCCTTGGCACACGTGTCAATGTGGTGGCCTGTAGTGCTCATCGGTGTTGCCGGTGCTGCTCATCAGGCTTGGAGTGCCAACCTCTTCTCTACCATCGGCGACATGTTCCCCAAGACCATGATTGCTACCATCACCGGTATCGGTGGTATGGCTGGTGGTATCGGTTCGTTCATCATCCAGAAGAGCGCAGGTGCATTGTTCGACTATAGTGCTGCTACAGGCCTTGAGCTCTTCGGCTACACAGGCAAGGAAGCTGGTTACATGATTATGTTCTCATTCTGCGGCGTAGCATACCTCATCGGCTGGATTATCATGAAGGTGCTCGTACCACGCTATAAGAAGATTGAGCTCTAATAGCACTTGGTCGTCATACGACATCTACTGAGACAAAATAGGAAGAATCACAAGGTTCTTCCTATTTTTTTGCATTCCCTTATCGCCATAACGTCAGAGATTTGCCATTTATTCAGCCTTGTCGAAGGCGCGGCAAGCCGTAGAGCGGATTCTATTTAGGGCTTGAGGCAAGGAGCTAAGGGTGATGGGTAAGGGGTATAGGTTAAGGGTTAAGGGTTAAAGGATAGTGTATCATCTCGAACGAAAGTGAGAGATTTCTTGCTTTGCGATAGGGAGCAAGTCTGTTGCTGCCGTTTTTAAGGCACTTGAAAATAACTTTCCATCCAAAACCTTGCATGCATGTGGACGATTTCGTAATTTTGCAGTACAGTTTTCTTCTACACAACAACACGATTCACCGATAAGCGGAAACAGCTTGAAACACTCAAAGAAAGACCTACATATGAACAACGAAAGACCATTGGTACTGATATCGAACGATGATGGCTACAAGGCACGAGGCATCAACTTCTTGGCCGAGCTGCTGTCACCAATAGCCGACATCCTCGTGATGGCTCCCGACGGTGGACGCTCAGGAATGGGATGCGCCATCACCTCCACCCAACCGGTGTACTACAACCTGGTGAGCGAGCGCGAAGGAATCACAATCTACCGCTGCTCAGGCACTCCTGTCGACTGCATCAAAATGGCTCTTCACGAGTTTGCTGATCGCCAGCCCGACATGATTATCGGAGGCATCAACCACGGCGACAACTCGGGAGTCAACGTACACTACTCGGGTACCATGGGTATCGTCATCGAAGGCTGCATGAAGGGCATACCCTCTGTAGGGTTCTCGCTCGACAACCATTCACCCGAAGCCGACTTCGAACCTTGTGCCCCCTATATTGTGAAAATCGTGGAGCAGGTACTCGAGCATGGTTTGCCCAATGGCACCTGCCTCAACGTCAACTTCCCCGCCACACCCATCTACGAAGGCGTGAAGGTATGCCGCATGGCACGTGGTGAGTGGACTCAGGAGTGGGAGGAACATCCGCATCCACGCGGTGGCAACTACTTCTGGCTAGTAGGCAGCTTCTGCCTGCGCGACGACCATCCGCACGATGCCGACCGCCCCAACCTCACTGAGGGATACGTAGCCGTGACCCCCATACAGATCGACATGACCGACTATCGCATGATGGAGGAGATGGTAAACGATTGGGATTTGGGGTGATGATTATTCCAAGTTGCCCTAAGATGTCCTAGGTTATCCTAGGAATCCCTAGGACTGCCTAGGACAACCTAATAAAACAAGAAATAAAGACACAATGAAATACTACATCATCGCAGGCGAGGCCTCGGGCGACCTGCACGCATCAAACCTAATGCGAGCGCTCAAGGCCAAGGACCCCGAAGCGGAGTTCCGCTTCTTCGGAGGTAACCTTATGCAGGCTGTGGGCGGCACACTGGTGAAGCACTACCGTGAACTGGCCTATATGGGATTCGTGCAGGTGGCACTACACGCACGCACCATACTGCGCAACATGCGCCTTTGCAAGGAAGACATTGCAGCGTGGGCTCCCAACGTTGTCATACTGGTCGATTACCCGGGATTCAATCTCTCCATCGCCAAGTATGTGAAAACCCACACACAGATTCCCGTGTACTACTACATATCACCCAAGATATGGGCCTGGAAGGAGTACCGTATCAAGGACATACACCGCTACGTCGACGAGATGTTCTCTATCCTGCCCTTCGAGGTGCCCTTCTACGCCAACCACGGCTATCCCATCCACTACGTGGGCAATCCCTGCGTGGATGCTGTGGCCGAATTCAAGGCCCACTATACCGAGACCCGCGAGGAGTTCTGTGCACGCCATGGTCTCAACCCCGAACTACCTATCGTGGCACTGCTCGCAGGAAGCCGCAAGCAAGAGATTAAGGATAATCTCCCCATCATGCTTACCGCCACCAAGCACTTCAAACCAGGCAGGATACACCGCAGAGAGCGAATCAAGGGATTCCAGTGGGTGATAGCCGGAGCGCCAGGCATCGACAAGGAGATGTATGGGCAAGCCTCCACCGCATATCAATCCAAGGAGGGGCTCTCAGTGGTCTATGGCGAGACCTATGCCCTGCTGAGCCATTCGTATGCAGCTATGGCCACCTCGGGTACGGCAACGCTGGAGACAGCCCTGTTCCGCGTGCCGCAGGTGGTTTGCTACTATATCATGTGTGGGAAAGTGGTATCGTGGCTACGCAGCCTTGTGCTGAAGGTTGAATACATCTCGCTGGTAAACCTCGTGGCAAACTTTCCCTTGGTGAGAGAACTTGTTGCACATGAGATGCGCGAACGCGAGCTGGCCGAGGAACTCGACCGTCTGCTCCTTGATGACTTCTACCGCAACCGCATGTTCGACGAGTATGACAAGATGGTGATTGCCCCGCTGGGTGAGCCGGGTGCCTCAGAGCACGCAGCCGAGAAGATGGTGGAGCTGCTCAAGGACACGAAGAAATAGGCTGATTATTCTACTCCATATCACAGATTAGCTACAGCGACAGCATATAGAGATACATAATCACTGCCGGGATGGCAAAGAGCATACTGTCGAGGCGATCGAGAAGGCCACCGTGACCGGGAAGTATATTGCCCGAATCCTTGATGCCCAGATGACGCTTGATCATCGATTCCGTGAGGTCGCCATAGGTACTAAATACTACCACCACAAGCGCCATACCTATCCATTGCCATACATTCATGAAGCCATAAAAGTGGGCAACGGTTACCGCCGCGCCCACCGTAAGCAGAGCGCCGCCGATAGAGCCCTCCCAGGACTTCTTGGGCGAAATACGGGGAAACAGTTTGTGCCGTCCTAGCAGAGAGCCACTCAGATAGGCTCCAGTGTCGCTGGCCCAAATAAAGATATAGACAGCAAGAGGGATGGCATAGAAGGGAGCCTCGCCCGAGAAGCAGGCAAAATCACCGAAAGCAAGAAGATTGATGAGCGACAATGGCAACACGATATATATCTGACTGAGCATCGTGGCGCCAAGATTGACGATAGGATTGTCATGATGGCTATACAGCTCCTTGATATAGCAATAAAGCAGGAACACCAGATAGGGAGCGAATACGACAAGCGAGCTTCCACAAGTAAGGCAATTGAGCCAGAAGGCAAAGAACAGGTAACAGCTACCCACAATCACGATGGGGCGATTCACCTGCACCTGCCCCTTCAGGGACACTATACCCAAAAACTCATTCACCGTAAGCGCAGTCAGAAGCAGGAACAGGCCAGCCAATGAAAGCGGACTGAGGTAGGTGCACAGGACTTGAACAGCCACGATGGCTATGCCTGTGAGGGCGCGGATGATAAAGTTCTTCATATCGTTGTCGTGTTCTTATGGTGATGCTACGTGTTGCTAATTATTTTCTTGGTCAAAGTCAAACCCGTCAAACAGGCTGTCACCCTTCGCCTTCCGACTACGGGGCTTGGCAGGCTTCGAATAGTCGGGGGTCTCGGTAAGAGTGGCCTCCCCCACGGCGTTTGGTTCGCTCACAACATTCTCTGAAGCCACTTCAGGAGTTTTATCTGCAAGCTTCTCGGCATTTCCCCTCGGTTCTTCAACAGACTCAGCTATAGGCTCAGGCACTAAGGGTGCGGCGGGCATATCGGGAGCAACCACATCGTGCTCCGGCTCCTTGAGCTCAGGTTTCTGTGACACAGCTACGGACTCTTCGATAGCAGTATCCATAATTTCTTCGCTACGCGATGCCCAAGGACGCTTTCCAAATATTCGCTCTGCATCTTCGGCAAAGATAACCTCGCGCTCCATCAGCAGCTCGGCCAGCTGACGGTGCCCCTCACGGTGCTCCATGAGCATGCGTTTGGCACGTTCATACTGCTCGGCAATAAGGTTCTTCACCTCGTTGTCGATGAGCTCGGCAGTCTTTTCACTATAGGGTTTGTGGAACTGCTCCTGACTGTTGTAGTAGCAGAGGTTAGGCAGCTTGTCGCCCATACCGGCATAGGCAATCATGCCGTATGCCTGCTTGGTCACACGCTCCAGGTCGTTCATGGCGCCTGTGGAGATACGTCCTGTGAAGAGTTCCTCGGCAGCACGTCCTCCGAGGATAGCACACATCTCATCGAGCATCTGCTCCTTGGTGGTAATCTGACGTTCCTCGGGCAGGTACCATGCAGCTCCGAGCGCACGGCCACGCGGCACGATGGTAACCTTCACTAGCGGGTCAGCATACTGCAGGTGCCATGAGAGTGTGGCATGACCAGCCTCGTGCAAGGCAATGGTATGCTTCTCCTCGGCTGTGAGCACCTTGGTTTTCTTCTCCAATCCACCGATGATACGGTCGACCGCAGCCAAAAAGTCCTCCTTGTTGACAGTCTTCTTATTGTGACGGGCAGCAATGAGGGCAGCCTCGTTACATACATTGGCAATATCGGCACCCGAGAAGCCTGGTGTCTGACGAGCCAGCAGGTCCACATCGACCGACTTGTCGAGCTTCAGGGGACGCAGGTGTACCCCAAAGACCTCCTTACGCTCATTCAGATCGGGAAGGTCAACATGTATCTGTCTGTCAAAACGTCCCGGTCTGAGAAGTGCGGGGTCAAGAATGTCAGGGCGGTTTGTAGCAGCTATAATAATAACGCCCTCATTAACTCCGAAGCCATCCATCTCAACAAGAAGCTGGTTAAGTGTCTGCTCTCTTTCGTCATGTCCGCCGCCCATGCCTGCGCCTCTATGACGACCAACAGCATCAATTTCATCAATGAAGATGATTGATGGTGAGTTTTTCTTTGCCTGTGCAAAAAGGTCACGGACACGTGAAGCACCCACACCTACAT
>CANBEE010000103.1 GCA_947367415.1 uncultured Bacteroidales bacterium | reverse complement strand
AGCTCCTAAGGCCGCTCCCGCAGCGCCTAAGGCTGAAACTCCCGCAACAGAAGCCCCAAAGGCCGAAGCACCTGTTCAGAGCACTCCGAGTACTCAGAGCGAAGAAACTAAGTAAAAACTATAATAGATATAATCGTGAAGACATTTAGAATAGGTGGTGTACATCCATCAGAAAATAAGCTGTCAGCCGGGAAGAAGATCGAGCCTATGGCATTGCCCAAGCAGGCTGTATTCCCGTTGTCACAGCATATCGGCGCTCCCGCCGTACCTTGTGTTGCCAAGGGCGACATGGTGAAGGTGGGTACCAAGATTGCCGATGCAGGCGGTTTCGTATCGGCTGCCATCTTCTCCTCTGTATCGGGCAAGGTTGCCAAGATTGACTCTGTCATCGATGCCAGCGGCTACCGCAAGCCTGCCATCTTCATCGATGTGGTAGGAGATGAGTGGGAAGAGAGCATCGAACGCAGCGAGGAATTGGTGACCAAGTGTGACCTCAAACCCGAAGAGATTGTAGCCAAGATTAAGGATGCTGGTGTGGTAGGTATGGGTGGAGCCTGTTTCCCCACTCATGTGAAGCTCACGCCGCCTCCCGGCAGCAAGGCCGAATGCGTTATCATCAATGCCGTAGAGTGTGAACCTTATCTTACTGCCGACCACTCATTGATGCTCGAGAAGCCCGAACAGATTCTCATGGGCGTATCGCTCCTCATGAAGGCGGTAAACGTTACCGTAGGTTATATAGCCATTGAGAACAACAAGCCTGACGCCATCGCACTGATGACCGAGAAGGCCAAGAACTTCCCCGGCATTCAGGTTGTGCCCCTCAAGGTGAAATATCCTCAAGGTGGTGAGAAGCAACTCATCGATGCCGTTATCGGCCGTCAGGTGCCTGCACCTCCCGCCATTCCTATTGCTGTAGGTGCTGTGGTGCAGAATGTAGGTACAGCGTATGCCGTATATGAGGCTGTTATCAAGAACAAGCCCCTCTTCGAACGTATCGTGACAGTGACCGGTAAGTCACTTGCCAACCCCTCAAACTTCCTCACTCGTATGGGCACTCCCATGAGCCAGCTCATCGAGGCTGCCGGTGGCATGCCCGAGGATACCGGTAAGATTATCGGTGGTGGTCCTATGATGGGTAAGGCGCTCCTCAATGCCGAGGTTCCCATCTGTAAGGGTAGCTCTGGCGTACTGCTCATGTCTGAGAAGGAGTCGTTGCGTGGCGAGGAGCAAAACTGTACGCGTTGTGCCAAGTGTGTGGCTGCCTGCCCCATGGGCTTGGAGCCCTACTTGCTTGCCAAACTCGGTGAGTATGCCGATTGGGAACGTGCCGAGAAGGAGGACATTATGACATGTATCGAATGTGGTTGCTGCACATTCACTTGTCCGTCAAATCGTCCCTTGCTCGACTGGGTGCGTCTGGCTAAAAATACCGTGGGCGGTATTATCCGTGAGCGTAATGCTAAAAAATAACCGAATATAGGACTCTGATTGCTCTGATTGCTCTGAGTACTCCGAGGACTGCAAAATATATCAGAAAATGAATAAACTAACATTATCCTTGTCGCCCCACGTTCACAGTGGCGACAGCGTAAGCAAGAACATGCGATGGGTTATCATCGCCATGTTGCCTGCTATGTTATGGTCGTTCTATGCATTTGGCATGGGTGCAGTGATTGTGACCGCTGTGTCTGTAGCCTCATGCGTATTCTTTGAGTGGGCCATCAATAAGTATATCCTCAAGAACGACAAGTGCACCGTCTGCGACCTCTCTGCCGTAGTTACCGGTATCCTCTTGGCCTTCAACCTTCCGTCAAACCTGCCCCTATACATTATTATAATAGGTGCATTGTTTGCTATCGGTGTGGTGAAGATGACCTTCGGTGGCTTGGGTTGCAACCTCTTCAATCCTGCGCTTGCAGCTCGCGTGTTCCTCTTGATTTCGTTCCCCGTTAAGATGACCGTATTCCCCGAGGTAGGTCAGATGACAGCCTATGCCGATGCAGTGACTGCTGCCACCCCGATGGCCCATCTTGCTGAAACCAACCTCTGCGACCTCTTCCTCGGTAACGTAGGCGGTTCGCTCGGTGAGGTGAGCGCCTTGTGCCTCCTCCTTGGTCTGGTTATCCTCTTGGTATCACGAACCATCACATGGCATATCCCTGTATCAATCCTTGTCACCGTGTTTGCTCTAACCGGTTTGCTCCACATCGCATACCCCGTCGAGGTAGCTACTCCGTGGCATCATCTCTTCGGCGGTGGTCTCATGCTGGGTGCCATCTTCATGGCTACCGACTATGTCACCTCTCCGATGACTCCGAAGGGGCAGCTCATCTACGGATTCTGCATCGGTTTCCTCACCGTTGCCATCCGTGTGTTTGGTGCTTATCCCGAGGGAATGTCGTTTGCTATCCTTATTATGAATGCTTTCGTGCCGCTGATTAACAATGCATGCAAGCCCAAACGTTTTGCAAAGGAGGTAAAGAAATGAAAAAGCTCGAATCATCACTGACTAATATGCTCCTCGTGCTGACCATCGTGTCAGTAGTGGCTGCATTCCTGCTGGCCTATGTCAATAACGTGACCAGTAGCACTATTGCAAAAATCAATGAAGAGGCCTTGAGCTCAGGTATCAAGTCGGTGCTTAATATCGGTGCCGATGAGCAGATCGAGACCAATGAGAAGCCCGTCGATGCCTTCGTCGTATACGAGGTGTCTCGCGATGGCAACTGGGTAGGTACCGCCGTGAAGTCTACCGACAAGAGCGGCTTTGGTGGCGACATCGAGGTACTCGTAGGCTTCGATGCCGAGGGTAATATCCTAGGCTATGAAGTGCTGAAGCATGCAGAGACCCCGGGTCTTGGTGCTCGTATGGGCGAGTGGTTCCGCACCGCTACCTCAGGCGAAACTAAAGAGGTGTCTGCCGTATCAAAGGTATTCTTCGGTAAGCCCGACCCCGCAGGCAGCCACAACATCATTGGCCGCAACATCGGTAGCGAAGGCGAGTTGAAGGTATCCAAGGACGGTGGCGACGTAGATGCCATCACTGCATCTACCATCACCTCACGTGCCTTCCTCAACGCAGTGAACAATGCTTATAAGGTGTATAAAGGCAATGCCTCAGACGTGAACTCAGGGGCAACAACTCAACAATAAGAATAGGAGGACAAGATATGAATAATTGGAAAGTATTTTTGAATGGTTTGGTTAAGGAAAACCCCACGTTTGTTCTTCTCCTTGGTATGTGTCCTACCTTGGGTACCACCTCTTCGGCACTCAACGGTATGTCTATGGGCCTTGCCACCACGTTTGTTTTGATATGTTCAAACATCGTTATCGCCTTGTTGAAAAACCTTATTCCCGATAAGGTACGTATTCCGGCATATATCGTAGTCATTGCATCGTTTGTGACCCTGTTGCAGATGCTCATGCAAGCCTACTTGCCTTCACTCTATGCCAGTCTAGGATTGTTCATTCCGCTGATTGTGGTAAACTGTATCATCCTTGGTCGTGCCGAAGCCTTTGCTGCCAAGAATACCGCTATCCCCTCACTCTTCGATGGATTGGGTATGGGACTTGGTTTCACTTGGGCGCTCACGTTGCTTGGTGCAGTACGTGAGTTGCTAGGCACAGGTGCTGTGTTTGGCCTCACCATTCTGCCCTCATCGACCAATATGTTGGCCTTTGTGTTGGCTCCTGGTGCCTTCATTGTATTGGGATACCTTATCGCTATCGTGAATAAAATTAAAAAGTAACAGCAATTTACTATTTGACGATTTACTATTTACGAATTATTTTCCAATAGAATGATTTAATTATATTAACGTCTTGAACTTCGTGAATTGTAAAATTGCCAAATTGTAAATAAATAGTAAATCGTACATTTGTAAATTGTAAATAGAATAAGTTTATGGAATACATATTGATATTTATCTCCGCGATATTTGTGAACAACATCGTGTTGTCACAGTTCCTCGGTATCTGTCCCTTCCTCGGTGTGTCAAAGAAGATTGAGACAGCTAAGGGTATGGGACTGGCTGTAACTTTCGTGTTGGTTATTGCCACCATCGTTACCTATCTGCTGCAGATCTGGGTGCTCAACCCCTTCGGCTTGCAGTACCTACAGACCATAGTTTTCATTCTGGTGATTGCTGCCCTCGTGCAGATGGTAGAGATTGTGCTCAAGAAGCTCTCTCCCTCGCTCTATCAGGCACTCGGCGTGTTCTTGCCTCTGATTACCACCAACTGCTGTATTCTAGGTGTTGCTATTCTTGTGGCCAACGGTACATACAATGGTCAGGGTCTTGAGCCCAACCTCCTCACCGGTATCATCTACGCTTTGGCTACCGCTCTCGGCTTCGCTTTGGCACTCATTGTGTTTGCTGGCCTCCGCGAGCAGCTTAGCCTCGTGCGTGTACCCAAAGGTGTTGAGGGTATGTCTATCGCCCTCGTTACCGCAGGCCTCCTGGCTCTTGCCTTCATGGGCTTCAGTGGTATCGATAAGGGTATCGCCCAGTTCTTCAGCTAATCCGCCAGGATAGTATATATAGATTGAGAGCGGGAGTGCACTTGCATTCCCGCTCTTTTTATTTCACTACTTACAGTCTTAAAGTTCGGAACGTTTCGAAAACAAACCGTAATCAAAAGGGTAAAAATAAGCTGTTTCTTTAATAATATTGTCGGTTTCTTCTAAAATAGGAAGTCGTATAAAAAGGAAAATCCTCAATAATCTTATGATTATCAAGGATTTCTTGGGGTGACTAGTGGGATTCGAACCCACGACATTCAGAACCACAATCTGACGCTCTAACCGACTGAACTATAGTCACCATGTTAGTAGCTCTCTGTCGAAAGCGGTGCAAAGGTACGACTTATTTCTGAATATCCAAAGGATTTCTGCGAAAATTTACTTTTTGAGAATAAATTTATTGTTCTTGTTGAGAAAATCCTTTTCCATAGATATAGCACGGCTCATACGGTGACGTGCCTCGGGAGTGAAATCAGTAGGGATTGTGTCGGAAGGGATGATGCGGAAGTTGCCGGATTGGCTCAGTGCAGCACGCTCGGTCCATACGAGGTTGTGCTTAATGTCCTTTAGTCGTGTGGTTCCGGCAATCTTTTCAAGGGTGAGTGTTACTGTGAGACCTACATCTCCGTGGGGGATGCTCATGTTTGATACGTAGTTGCCCAATGAATATACGATGGCATGGTGTGTAGGGTGTTCTGGGGAAGGGACGAGCTCGATAGGTTGTACTACATGGGGATGGCCGCCAATAACGTGGTCGACACCTTGCGATATGAGCCATTGTGCTAGGTTGCGCTGCTCTGCATTTGGTTGTTGTTGGTATTCGTTCCCCCAATGTACGAAGGCGATAATGGCATCTGGATGTAGTGAATGGGCTTGGCGAATGTCTGCGGCTAGCTCATCTCTGTTGAGACTGTTTACTATATTTGGGGGTGTTGATGTGATGCCATTTGTGCCGTAGGTGGCGCTGAGAATGGCGATGCGAATACCGTTCTTCTCAATAATAAGGGGATAGCGACGTTGACGATCGAGGCTGTCACGATAGGTGCCTACGGTGTGAATGTCAAGGCTATCGGTGAGGGCGAGTGTGCGCTCAATACCACGGCGATGGCGGTCGAGGCTGTGATTATTTGCTGTAGCAAGTATGTCGAACCCTGCGTCGTGGATGGCATACAGGTATTCGTCGGGGGCGCTGAACTGTGGATAGCCGCGGTAGGGCTTTCCACCTAGGGTGACCTCGAGGTTGCCGATGGCGAGGTCGGCACGGCCGATGTCGTCCTTTACCAGAGAGAAGCAGTGGCTGTAGTCGTAGCTACCATCGGCACGACGGGCGGCATCTATCTGTGCTTGGTGCTGCATGAGGTCGCCCACGAACAATAACGACACCTGCTGCCTTTGCCCATATATACATACAGGTAAAAGCAGCAGGAGTATGGTGTGGAGGATTCTCAATTACTTGTATATTGCCTTGGTGCCTGCCAGCAGCGTGTTCATCATTAGCGACACGATAGTCATGGGGCCTACGCCGCCAGGCACGGGGGTAATGTAGGAGCACTTGGGGGCTACCTCGTCGAACTTGACGTCGCCGGTGAGCTTGAAGCCACTCTTACGGGTGGCATCGGGCACGCGGGTGGTACCTACGTCGATGACTACAGCGCCCTCCTTCACCATGTCGGCCTTCACAAAGTTGGGCTGCCCCATAGCTGCAATGAGGATATCGGCCTCACGACACTCCTTGACGAGGTCCTTGGAGCGGCTATGGCATACGGTCACGGTGGCGTCGCCGGGGTAGGCCTTCTGCATCATGAGGGTGCCCATGGGCTTTCCCACGATATTGCTACGGCCGAGGATGACGCATTTCTTGCCCGAGGTCTCTATGTTGTAACGCTTGAGCAGCTGCAGTATGCCGTTGGGTGTGGCCGACACGAAGCAGGGGAGCCCGATGGCGAGGCGGCCTACGTTGATAGGGTGGAAGCCGTCTACATCCTTGCGGTAGTCGATGGCCTCGATGATGCGCTGCTCGTTGATGTGGCGGGGTAGGGGGAGCTGTACGATGAAGCCGTCTACATCGGTGTCCTGATTAAGGCGCTCAATCTCGGCCAGTAGGGTCTCCTCGGTGACATCGCTCTCAAAGCGGATGAGCGAGGAGGTGAAGCCGCACGCCTCGCAGGCCTTCACTTTGTTTGCTACGTATGTCTCACTGCCTCCGTCGTGGCCTACCAGTATGGCGGCCAGGTGGGGGCGCTTCTCGCCGCGCGCTACGCGCTCGGCTACTTCGGCTGCAATCTCTTGCTTGATCTGCTCCGATATGGCTTTTCCGTCTATGATATTCATTATTTACTATTTACAAATTAACTATTTACAATTTATGTACAATTTTATGATTTAATAATTTGCTGGTTCGCAATGGCGGAATTGTCAAATAGACCAATCGCCAAATAAATAGTAAATCGTAAATTGTCAAATTGTAAATTTAAGGGAGGGTCTTCTTATTTTCTAAACTTAGGCATTCCCATCTTGCCCATGGGCATGTTGGCCACGTTCTTCATCATCTTGCGGGTTTGCTCAAACTGCTTCAGCAGGCGGTTTACCTCCTGTATGTTGGTACCGCTACCCTTGGCGATGCGCTGGCGGCGGCTGCCGTTGATGGCATCGGGGTGGCTACGCTCGTAGGGAGTCATCGAGTAGATGATGGCCTCTACGCTCTTGAAGGCGTTGTCGTCGATGTCGAGGTCCTTAATCTGCTTACCCACACCGGGAATCATGCCCATGAGGTCTTTGATATTACCCATTTTCTTGATTTGGGCTATCTGGGTGAGGAAATCGTTGAAGTCAAACTGGTTACGCGCGAGCTTCTTGGTGAGCTTCTTAGCCTCCTCTTCGTCGAACTGTTCTTGAGCGCGCTCTACGAGTGACACGATGTCACCCATGCCGAGGATACGGTCGGCCATACGCGAGGGGTGGAATACGTCGAGGGCTTCGAGCTTCTCGCCTGTACCTACAAACATGATGGGCTTGTGTACTACGGTGCGGATAGAGAGGGCGGCACCACCACGGGTATCGCCGTCGAGCTTGGTGAGTACCACGCCGTTGAAGTCGAGGCGGTCGTTAAACTCCTTGGCGGTGTTTACGGCATCCTGACCGGTCATGGCATCTACCACGAAGAGTATCTGGTCGGGGTTAACGGCCTCTTTGATGGCTGCAATCTCCTGCATCATCTGCTCATCTACGGCAAGGCGGCCGGCGGTATCCACGATGACAACGTCGTAGTTCTTGGCTTTGGCCTCACGGATAGCGTTCTGTGCTATCTCTATGGGGTTCTTGTTGTCCTCCTCCTTGTATACGGGCACGTCAATCTGTTCGCCCAATACGGTGAGCTGGTCGATAGCGGCAGGACGATATACGTCGCACGCTGCAAGCAGAGGACGGCGATGCTTCTTATTCTTGAGCATGAGGGCGAGCTTACCCGACATGGTGGTCTTACCCGAACCTTGCAAACCGCTCATGAGGATTACCGAGGGGCGTCCCTTGAGCTCGAGCTCTACGGCATCACCTCCCATGAGGGCGGTGAGCTCATCGTGTACAATCTTGACCATCAATTGGCTTGGGCGTACAGAGGTGAGTACGTCCTGACCCAATGCCTTTTCCTTCACCGTGTCGGTGAATGTCTTGGCCACCTTGTAGTTAACGTCGGCATCGAGCAATGCCTTGCGCACATCCTTGAGGGTCTCGGCAACGTTTACTTCGGTAATCTTGCCTTCACCTTTCAGTATCTTAAACGATCTTTCTAGTCTTTCACTTAGGTTTTCAAACATATCTTTTTAGGCTAATTTCTAATAAATTGACAAAATTAGTGCAAACCGAACGGAAAAGCAAATTTATTTGCATTTTCCTGAGGTACTCTTGCTTATCGTCCACTTTAGTGGCTGTTGCCACAGAAGTGTCCTGCGCTCGGCAGAGATTAAGTAGGCTTATCTCTGCGCTCGCTTATCGTCCACTTTGTTTTACTAGTCGTCCTACTTGGCGGTTGAAGTCTTCGGCCTCGAGGAGTTCCTCCAGGGTGAGGTGCATGCGGTAGCGCCAGTAGTGATTTGAGTTGGCGGGTACGTTGATGCGCTCGAAGGCTGGGTCGGGGTAGCGCAGGTGCTCGTCCATGGCCATCCAGTCCTGCAAGGGGAGGATGGTGAGCATGGCGGGTGAGTCGAGGTGCTGGCGCACGATGCTCTCACATATCCATGACTCGCACTCCAC
>CANBEE010000102.1 GCA_947367415.1 uncultured Bacteroidales bacterium | reverse complement strand
GCGTGGAGATGACCGGCAGTGAGCGAAGCGAACGAAGCTTGATGTTCTGCGTCGGCTACATTCCCAATGGTAAGATATTTGCAAGTATTTTATCCTTGCATCCTGAAGAAGGAATAAGTAAATAAATTCTTAACCAACCTGAAGCTTAACGCTTCACAACTACTGACACAGATGATGAAAGTTTTGATTGTATGCAATAACGTATATATGCGGGGAAATGGCGTTAGCTCGGCCGTAACATCACTGAGGAGCAGACTGATAGGCGAAGGCATCGATGTGCGCCTGCTTGCCTGCGAGAACCCCGAAGAGGGTGGTATGCAACCCGACTATCCCCTGCCCCACTTCGTGTTCCCCATCTTTGAACCCATCATCAAGGCCAACGGCTACCGCTATCCCAAGCTGCCCAAGAGTGTCATCAGAGAGGCTGTAAGCTGGGCCGATGTGGTGCATCTGATGGAGGGATTTCCCCTACAGGCTACGACCGTGAAGATGGCCAAGGAGCTGAACAAGCCCTGCGTGGGCACCTACCACATCTTCACCGAGAACATCACCGCCAACCTGGGACTCAGCGACGGCACCATCATCAACAAGCTGGTGAACATATGGTGGAGATCATCCGTATACAATCACTGTGCCAGCGTGCAGTGCCCCACCGAGACCGTAAAGCGCCACCTCGTAGAGAACGGCTACAGCGCCCCACTGAGGGTCATATCCAATGGTATCGTCCTCCACGATGTCCCCACTGATGCCGAAGAGCCACAGACATCTCCCTACCGCATACTCTGCATCGGCCGACTCTCCAACGAGAAGTCACAGAAGACACTCATCAAGGCCATGCGCCACTCGGCCCATGCCCATGAGATAGCGCTCCACTTTGCCGGTAACGGACCGAAGGCCAAGAAAATTATGAAGGCTGCCCAGCGCCTCGTCAAGGATGGTGTTGTGACCCACGAACCTGTATTCGGATTCTACAGCGCCGAGGAGTTGCGAGCTCTCGCCCGCACATCGTACCTATATGTCCACTGCGCCCGCACCGAGGTCGAAGGCCTCTCCTGCCTCGAAGCCATACAGCAGGGCACCGTGCCCGTCATAGCACAGAGCAAGCTATCGGCCACCCATCAGTTTGCCCTCGACGAGCGCAGCCTGTTTCCCGTAAATGACGCCAAAGCCCTGGCCGAGAAGATAGACTGGTGGATTGAGCATCCCGCCGAGCGCAAGGCCATGAGCAAGCGCTATGCCGAGTCGGCCAAGAGGTATGACATCAGCGAGTCGACCCGCCAGATAATCACCATGTACGAGGAGGCACTGCAGCGATGAAATGGTATAAATACATTGTCCTCCTCCTGACGGGCCTTGCTGCTACATCGTGCAGCTCGTCGAAGTATGCCACCAACGCCCAATACCCCACCCTCAACGCCGATGTCCACTACGAAGGCATCCTCGAAGAGTGCATGCACGAGTGCTCCGTAGAGGGACCGCGCGAGCGCAGGATGTACGTCTATCTTCCCAAGGACTACCACCACACCACAGAGCGCTACCCCGTACTGTATCTCCTCCACGGAGCCCGAGGCAACGAACTGTCGTGGATACACAATGCCAACCTGCTCCACAACATCGACAGCCTCACTGCACGCGACATGATGAAGGAGACCATCGTGGTGTTGCCCAATGTGAACCAGTACAACAACGAGCGTGACTACGGCAAGTCACGCCTGAAGGGCGCCATCGAAGCCTTCTATGAGGTCGACGGCATGGTGGAATACGCCTTCGTGACCGATGTCGTGGGCGCCATCGACAGCATCTACCGCACCATCCCCGACAAGGAGCACCGCGCCATTGCCGGCCTCAGCATCGGTGCCATGCAGGCCATGCACATATCGGCCAACTCGCCCGAGACCTTTGGCTACGTAGGCATGTTCTCCTCCATGGTGCACCCCGTGTTGCGCCACAGCGAGCACTCCTCGTTCTACAAGGGATTCAGGCGCAAGCTCGACACGCAGTTCATCAACCCGCCCCTGCTCTATTCCATCATGATAGGCAACATCGACTTCTATCACCCTCGCATGCAGCTTTTCTCCCGCTCACTCACGCGCAAAGGCTATCGCCACGAGATAACCGTAACCAAGGGCGGCCACGACTGGTACAACTGGGAAGAATTTGCCAACCAATTCATGCAGAGGTTGTGGTAATAAATGGCTGACACCGTGTACAATAATCCACGTTGATTGAGGGACACAGAAAAGTATAGTCCGTTCTTATCCTCTACGATTATCCCTTGAGCCAAGAGAACTTGGCTACGCTATAGATAGGAACAAAAGGAATGATGAGAGGGGTCTTCTTGGTATATGCCTGGAAAGCAGGATCGGCACCATAGACCTCCGTCTGCCGCAACTCGAGACGGCGTGCGCCGCTAAACATGACATACACAATGCCCACATAGCCCAGTGAGGCTATTACCCACTGCCCTGCCGTACAGCATGAGCCAATGCAGATGAGGAAGCTACCCGTCCACATGAGCACCTCACCGAAGTAGTTGGGACAACGTACGATGCGGTACAGCCCAGTGTCGACATATCGACGTGGATTGACCTTCTTGGCTGCATTCTTCTGCGCATCGGCTACCATCTCTATAATAACGCCAATGGCAGCCACGATGGCACCAGCCCACATCCAACCTTCACTGACAGGGAGGCCATGAGCCATATTGTACAGATGGAAGGTGACGGGACTCACCTGGCCCACATAAAGCAGGGCACATGAAATCCATATCATGAACATGGCGAAGAGCGGTTTCTTCTTGGTATTGTCGGGCTGATAAAGTATCTTCTTGTACGATGCCGACCGTTTTTCCCTGAGCAAAAGAAACAAAGACAGACGGATACCATATATGAAAAGCACTGCACACAAGATGGCGGCAGGAATCGACAGTACATCACGGAAGATGATGGCCGAGGCGACAGCCAATGCCGAGATAGCAAATCCGTAGCCCACACTGAAGAAATAGATAAAATAAATCCAACCCACAGCTGAAATGGCAAACGAAATGCCGAGAAGAATCCAAAGATAGTTCATAATGTTATGTTATATGCGTTAGTTTTGATGCAAAGATAAAAAAATAATCGGACATGACACCCTATATCCTTACATAATAAAGAACAGCAAAGGAAACAAAGAGTTTATCGGCATAAACGATACATATTTCAAGAATTATCCGTAACTTCGCGCTTTAATAGCGAATACATCTCGAAGCAAGGATACATAAATAACCAAAATAAACAACAACATGACACAACAAATTCAACAAACATTGCGCGACTCGAAAGCGGCTCGCTGGGCTGCGCTCGTAATTGTATCGTTCACCATGATGTGGGGCTACTTCCTCACCGACGCCATGTCGCCCCTGATGACCATGCTTGAAGTAGAGATGCATTGGTCAAGTTCTGATTTCGGCATTTTCAACTGGGCCTACTGCTGGTTCAATGTATTCCTGCTCATGCTCATCTTCGGAGGCATGATTCTCGACAAGTTAGGTGTACGCATCACCGGTGTGGCTTCGTGTGCACTGATGGTTATCGGTGCCTTCATCAAGTACTATGCCGTAGAGTTTATCTCTCCAGCTCCTGAGGCAGGTTATATCTTTGGCATACGCACCCAAGTTATGGTTGCCAGCCTCGGATATGCTATCTTTGCCGTAGGTACCGAGAACTGCGGCATCACGGTAACGAAGGTTATCGCCAAGTGGTTCAAGGGTAAGGAGATGGCTCTCGCTATGGGTACTCAGGTAGCTGTAGCCCGATTGGGTACGGCACTGGCCATGATCGTGAGTCCGCTCATCGTGAAGCACTTCAGCATGTCGGCTCCGCTGCTCTTTGCCTTGGTGCTCATCGGCATCGGATTGCTCGCCTACTGCGTGTTCTGCGTGATGGATGCCAAGCTCGACAAGCAGATTACTGCCGAACAGGGCGATGACGACACCTTCCACATCGCAGACCTCAAGGAGATTATTACCAACAAAGGCTTCTGGCTCATCGCCCTGCTGTGCCTCATGTTCTACTCTGCCGTGTTCCCCTTCATGAAGTATGCCACCTCATTGATGGAGAACAAGTACGGTATGGCCAACGAGTGGGCAGGCTGGATTCCCGCGCTCATTCCCATGGGCAACCTTATCATGACTCCGCTCTTCGGCGGTATCTACGACCGCAAGGGCAAGGGTGCCACGATCATGATTATCGGTTCGGCCATGCTCATTGCCGTTCACGTGATGTTCGCCCTTCCCGTGCTCAACTTCTGGTGGTTTGCAGCCTTCATCGCCATCGTGCTGGGCATAGCCTTCTCACTCGTGCCCTCGGCCATGTGGCCCTCGGTGCCCAAGATTATCCCCGAGAAGTTGCTCGGCTCGGCCTATGCCCTTATCTTCTGGGTACAGAACATCGGTCTCGGCTTCGTGCCCCTGCTCATCGGTTGGTTGCTCAACGAGTACTGCATCAGCGGAGAGCGTGTGGTAGACGGACAGACATTCATCCAGTATGACTACACCCTACCGATGTGTGTATTTGCTTGCTTCGGCATCATTGCCCTGATGCTCGCCTTTGCCCTCAAGCGTGAGGACAAGCGCAAGGGCTACGGACTGGAGCAACCGAACATCAAGTAAAGGACTATACAACACTTATTAGATATGAAGAAATACATTCTTGATCTTAAGGTTCGCGAAACGGTAGCTGTAGGCAAGCAGTTTGTACTGCTGCGCCTCACCGATAGCGAGCCGTTGCCCGAGATGCTGCCCGGACAATTTGTAGAGGTGCGTGTGGACAACACCCCGAGTGTGCTGTTGCGCCGACCGATATCAATACATTATTATAATAAGGAGAACAATGAGCTGGGTCTCTTGGTGCAACTCATTGGAGATGGCACCCGTTGGATGGCAACCTTGAAGGCTGGCGACACACTGAACGTCGTGTTGCCATTGGGTAATGGTTTTACACTTCCTACTAGCACAGATGAGAGTCCCCTGCTTGTTGGCGGAGGTGTAGGCGTAGCTCCGCTGCTCTATTTGGGCATGAAGCTGAAGGAGATGGGTGTGACACCCACATTCCTGCTCGGTAGCCGTACAGAGAACGAACTGATGCAAATCGACGAGTTCAAGAAGTATGGCCCCGTATATATCACCACAGAGAATGGAGCTGTAGGCGAGAAAGGCTATGTCACCCAACATTCCGTGCTCGCCAACAACAAGTTCAGTCAAGTATACACTTGTGGTCCCAAGCCTATGATGATGGCTGTAGCCCGTTGGGCAAAATCGGCCAACGTACCCTGCGAGGTTTCGCTCGAAAACAAGATGGCATGTGGCGTAGGCGCTTGCCTCTGCTGTGTCGAAGACACCAAAGAGGGCAACGTATGCGTTTGTAAGGAAGGACCGGTATTCTCAATAGACAAATTATCATGGCAGATTTAAGAACATCTATAGGCAAGCTGGAGCTTGCCAACCCGGTAATGACAGCATCGGGAACATTTGGTTATGGCACTGAGTTTGCCGATTTCGTTGACCTCAACCGCTTGGGAGGTATCATTGTCAAAGGCACCACATTGCATCACCGCGAGGGTAATCCCTATCCACGTATGGCCGAGACACCATCCGGCATGCTCAATGCCGTGGGTCTTCAGAACAAGGGCGTAGACTACTTCTGCGAACATATATACCCGACAATCAAGGATTATAAGACCAATATGATTGTCAACGTCAGCGGTTCGGCAATCGAGGACTATGTAGCTACAGCTGAGCGCATCAACGCCTTGGAGGCTATTCCAGCCATCGAGCTCAACATCTCGTGCCCCAACGTGAAACAGGGAGGTATGGCCTTCGGGGTCACAGCCAAGGGAGCCGAGGAGGTTGTGCGTGCCGTACGTGCCGCATACGACAAGACACTTATCGTTAAGCTCTCACCCAACGTGACAGACATCACAGAGATTGCCCGTGCTGCCGAAGCAGCTGGCGCCGACAGTGTTTCGCTCATCAACACACTGCTTGGCATGGCTATTGATGCCGAGCGCCGTCGTCCCGTGCTGTCTACAGTGACTGGAGGTATGAGCGGTCCGGCCGTTAAGCCCATCGCTCTGCGCATGGTATGGCAGGTGGCAAAGGCAGTCAAGATTCCTGTAGTAGGACTTGGCGGCATCACCAACGGCACCGATGCCATTGAATTCATGCTCGCTGGTGCCTCGGCAATCGAGGTGGGCACGGCCAATTTCATTGACCCTGCAGTAACGGGCAAAATTATCGATGAAATCAACGCATATCTTGACCGCCACGGTATCTCTTCTGTTCGCGACATTATCGGTGCTTTAGAGATTTGATACATCCGTATTGATAAAATTCTAAGATTTTTCAGACACCCGTCCACCGTTCATGATGGTCGGGTGTCTTTTTCTGAACGCATCATAAGAGAAAAAGTGACATTAATACATTATATATAGACATGAAAACACCCCTTTTTCACCCTCCGGGAACCTTTTTCTGAGCTATTCTCGAAAAAAATACGATAAAAATAGCATTTTTTCTTCAAAAAAGTTTGGAGGTTCAACAAAAAGCAGTACCTTTGCAACCGCAAAACGGAACGATACCGTTCTTCTTTGAAATACTGGTAACAAATTTGCGGAAATAGCTCAGTTGGTAGAGCACAACCTTGCCAAGGTTGGGGTCGCGAGTTCGAGTCTCGTTTTCCGCTCACAAGAGGTCTAAGGCATTAGGCCTCTTTTCTTTTTTTAAATCCCCTTTGCCGAACAAATATAGACTATCGCCGTTAAAGAGAAAGAAATAACCTTAACTTTAACAGCATATTTTATGTCACTCAAAACATTCCTCTTTCCCTCTTACGAAGACGAAGGCCCCGTCTACTCCACCGTACTGCTCGTCGCCCGCATCTTCTTCGGCCTGCTCTTCCTCAGCCACGGCTACGACAAGCTCATGAGCCACTCCACTATGGCAGCATTCTACCCCGACCCCATCGGTGTAGGCAGTTTCCTTTCCTTCTGGCTCACCGTCTTTGCCGAGGTCGTATGCTCCTTTGCCCTCATCTTCGGTTTGCTGGAGCGCATCGTCCTCATCCCCATGATCATCACCATGTGTGTAGCCTTCTTCGTCGTCCACGGAGGCGATGCCTTTGCCGTCAAGGAACTCTCCTTCATCTACCTCATCGTCTTCATCGGGCTCTACCTCACGGGACCAGGCAAATACTCCTTCGATGCTACAATAGGCAACTATATACTGCTCAATAATATGAAGAAACGGGAAGGATTGTAATCCCCAGTACACTTTACTCATAATTCATATTTCATAATTCATAATTAAAAGAATCTTTTCGTATCTTTGTGCTATAATAAAGATACGAAAAGATTCTTATGCTTCATACCGATACCATCTGCGCCATCTCCACCGCACAGGGCGGAGCCATAGGCGTGATACGCATCAGCGGTCCCGAGGCCATCGCTGCCACCTCACGCATCTTCACCCCCATGCACGGCAAGCCACTGCATGAGCGTCCCCACTACACCCTCACCTTCGGCAAGATACATGCTGCCGACGGCGAAGTTATCGACGAGGTATTGGTATCGCTCTTCCGTGCCCCCCACTCTTATACGGGCGAAGACTCGGTAGAGATCTCGTGTCACGGCTCCTCCTATATCCTCCAGCAAGCCCTGCGCCTGCTCATCGATAGCGGATGCCGCCTTGCCGCACCGGGCGAGTACACCCAGCGTGCCTTCCTTAATGGCAAGATGGACCTCAGCCAGGCCGAAGCCGTGGCCGACCTCATCGCCTCTACCTCGGCCGCCACGCACCGCCTCGCCCTGAGCCAGCTACGCGGAGGCTTCAGCAAAGAACTTGCCACCCTGCGCGACAAACTCCTCCACCTCACCTCGCTCATGGAGCTGGAGCTCGACTTCAGCGACCACGAGGAACTCGAGTTTGCCGACCGTAGCGAACTCTCCCAGATAGCCGACGAGATTGAGCGTGTCATCGCCCGCCTCACCCACTCTTTCAACGTGGGCAATGCCATCAAGAACGGCGTGCCCGTAGCCATCATCGGCGAGACGAATGTGGGTAAGTCGACCCTCCTCAACGCCCTCGTAGGCGAAGAGCGTGCCATCGTGAGCGATATCCACGGCACCACACGCGATGTCATCGAGGACACCGTCAACCTCCACGGCATCACCTTCCGCTTCATCGATACCGCCGGCATACGCCAAACCACCGACGTTGTCGAGAGCATCGGCATCGAGCGCACCTATCAAAAGATGCAGCAAGCCTCCATCGTCCTCTGGATGATTGATGCCAGCGTTCCAAACGAAGCGCGGAGCAAAGAATTCAAAATTCAGAATTCAGAATTCATCAACGGCAAGCTTCTCCTCCTCTTCAACAAGGCCGACCGTATTACCCCCGAAGAGCGCGAACCCCTGCTCCAATCCTATGTCGATGTCGATGCCCCCAAGCTCTTCATCTCCGCCAAGGAGCACCTCGGTCTTGACGCTCTTGAGAGCCACCTCGTAGAGGCCGCCGCCCTACCCGACATCTCGCAGAGCGACGTCATCGTCACCAACGCCCGCCACTACGAAGCCCTCACCCACGCCCTCGACTCCATCCACCGCGTGCAGGACGGCCTGCAGATGCAGCTCTCCGGTGACTTCGTCTCCCAAGATCTCCGCGAGTGCATCCACCACCTATCCGACATCGTAGGCGAGGTATCCACCGACTCCGTGCTTCAAAACATCTTCAAGCACTTCTGCATCGGAAA
>CANBEE010000101.1 GCA_947367415.1 uncultured Bacteroidales bacterium | reverse complement strand
TTCAAGGTTTTTTTGTTAGTTGATGTAAAAAATAATCTCTTTCGGGTACATTATAAAAAATCACTACATTTGTACCCGAAAGGGTTGAAAACAATGGAAAAACTGTTGCTTTTATACCCGTAAGGGGTGAAATTTAGTGATAGATTTATGGATATAGGAGAATATATTCGTGCAAAAAGGAAACTGCACAGCCTCACTCAAGTGGAATTGGCTGAGAGGAGCGGTGTAGGCATACGTTTTGTGCGTGAACTGGAGCGAGGTAAGGCTACCGTACAGCTCGATAAAGTTAATCAAGTGCTCTTGCTCTTTGGTGAAGAACTGAGACCTGCAAGAATTGAAAGCGTATGACCTGTTGGCAGTGTTGCTCACAGGCATTGATGACAGCGATGAGTTGGCAATGCCACTCATAGGCAGTGGGGTAGAAGACAATCAATCTATAGCAGGATTTGATAGAGCTGCATTTGTGGAGGCAATGATAATGTCGGGCATAAATCAGAAGATTGCTGATAGGATTATTGACAAACTCATCTCTCACCTTGAGCGCTGGTATAGAATAATTGATTCGTCTTTCCTTTCCGATGAATTGAAGCATGCCTGCAAGTCGATGGTAGCCGATAGGGTGAAACATCTAGAGAAATAAACAATGAATAGGAAAATTGGAGAAACGTGTTGGCCTGTTTTGTGTAATTTGCTCAAAACTATGTTGTAAAACATAAAAACGAATTGGCGTTTTCTTTGTCTGTCCGATGAATATTTAGTACTTTCGCACCGTTTCTCGTAACAGTGTACCAGGAACTATGTAGTTTTAACTAAAAAATACAATACTATGAAGGTTTATAAAACTAACGAAATCAAGAACATTGCCCTTCTTGGCAATGACGGTTCAGGTAAAACCACCCTCACAGAAGCGCTGCTCTATGAGAGTGGGGTTATAAAACGCCGTGGTAGAATTACTCAGAAGAACACCGTCAGCGACTACTTCCCCGTAGAGCAGGAGTATGGTTACTCGGTATTTTCTACCGTATTCAGCTGCGAATGGAATAACAAGAAATTGAATATCATCGACTGCCCGGGTAGTGACGACTTTGTAGGTGCTGCTACATCGGCTATTACAGTGACCGACACCACCATCCTGCTGCTCAATGGCCAGTATGGCTCAGAGGTAGGTACACAGACACACTTCCGCTACACAGAGCAGCTGGGCAAGCCCGTCATCTTCCTCGTAAACCAGCTTGACAACGAGAAGTGCGACTACGACAACATCGTAGAGCAGCTCAAGAGCATCTATGGCCCGAAGGTAGTGCCCGTACAGTATCCCATACAGACAGGTCCCGACTTCCATGAACTCATCGACGTTCTCTTGATGAAGAAGTACTCTTGGAAGCCCGAAGGTGGTGCTCCCATCATCGAGGATATCCCCGCTTCAGAGATGGAGAAGGCCAAGGAGTGGCATAAGGTACTCGTAGAGGCTGCTGCTGAGCATGATGAGGGTTTGATGGAGAAGTTCTTCGAGACCGAGTCGCTCACCGAGGATGAGATGCGCGAAGGTATCCGCAAGGGTATGGTAAGCCGCGGCATATTCCCCGTATTCTGCGTATGTGCTGGTAAGGACATGGGTGTTCGTCGTCTGATGGAGTTCCTCGGCAACGTGGTTCCCTTCGTGGATGAGATGCCTGCCGTAGTGAATACCAAGGGTGAGGAAATCAAGCCCGATCCCAACGGCCCCACATCTCTCTATTTCTTCAAGACAGCTGTAGAACCCCATATCGGTGGTGTACAATACTTCAAGGTGCTCAGCGGTAAGGTACGTGAGGGCGATGACCTCACCAATGCCGACCGAGGCTCTAAGGAGCGCATGGCTCAGCTCTTCTGCTGCGCCGGTGCCAACCGTTTCCCCGTAGAGGAACTCGTAGCCGGTGATATAGGTTGTACCGTTAAGCTCAAGGATGTGAAGACTGGTAACACCTTGAACGGCAAGGATTGCGACTGGCAGTTCGACTTCATCAAGTATCCTAACGCCAAGTACTCACGCGCTATCCGTCCCGAGAACGAGGCCGATATGGAGAAGATGATGAGCATCCTCAACCGTATGCGCGAAGAGGATCCCACATGGGTGGTAGAGCAGTCTAAGGAGTTGCGCCAGACTATCGTTCATGGTCAGGGTGAATTCCACTTGCGTACCTTGAAATGGCGTTTCGAAAATAACGAGAAGCTCCCCATCCGCTTTGAGGAGACCCGTATACCTTACCGTGAGACTATCACAAAGGCTGCCCGTGCCGACTATCGCCACAAGAAACAGTCGGGTGGTGCAGGTCAGTTCGGTGAGGTACACCTCATCGTAGAGCCTTACTACGAGGGTATGCCTATGCCTGATGTATATAAGTTCGGTAACCAGGAGTTCAAGATCAACGTGAAGGGTCAGGAAGAGTATACTTTGGAATGGGGCGGCAAGCTCGTGTTCGTCAACTCTATCGTTGGTGGTAGCATCGACGCGCGCTTCATGCCCGCTATCCTCAAGGGTATCATGGGTCGTCTGGAGCAGGGTCCGCTTACCGGTTCTTACGCTCGCGACGTACGCGTTATCGTATACGACGGAAAGATGCACCCGGTAGACTCTAACGAAATTTCCTTCATGCTTGCTGGCCGTAACGCATTCAGCGAGGCCTTCAAGAATGCTGGTCCGAAGATTCTCGAACCTATCTATGATGTAGAGGTTCTCGTGCCGTCTGACAAGATGGGTGACGTGATGGGTGACCTCCAGGGCCGTCGCGGTATGATTATGGGTATGAACAGCGAGAAGGGTTATGAGAAGCTCGAAGCTAAGGTGCCCTTGAAGGAGATGTCATCATACTCAACCGCACTCAGCTCACTCACCGGTGGCCGTGCATCGTTCAACATGAAGTTCGCAAGCTATGAGCTCGTGCCTATGGACGTACAGGAGAAGCTGGTTAAGGAGTTCGAGGCTAAGCAACAGGCTGAAGACTAATGTGAATAGCTTATAGATTAATCTATAGCAAGATAATTAATAGCCGTTCTTCGTGAGAAGGCGGCTATTCTTTTACAAACAGGACGATTAACACATATGGATTTTAAGGAATTGATACAGAAGCGACGCAGCTGTCGCACCTTTATGGAACAGCAACTGACAGAGGAACAGACTGTAGCACTCATGCGTGCCGCTCTTATGAGCCCCTCTTCGCACCGAACCAATGGATGGCAGTTTGTGCTTGTCGATGAACGTGAGAAGTTGCATGCCCTATCGGCTTGCAAGGAGAGTGGCTCGGCACTTATTGACGGTGCTCCCCTGGCAATTGTCGTGTGTGCTGACCCCGCAGCGAGTGACGTGTGGATTGAGGATGCCTCTATTGCTACGCTTATGATACAGCTGCAGGCCGAGGAGCTGGGACTGGGTTCATGTTGGGTACAGGTACGTCGTCGCCATACGATAGACGGACGCCCCTCTGATGCCGTGGTGCGTGAGATACTGGGCATACCCGACAGCATGGAGGTGCTCTCCATCGTGGCAGTGGGCTATAAAGCTATAGAGCGCAAACCTTTCAATGAGGAGCATCTGCAATGGGAGAAGCTGCACGTGAACGAGTGGTAGTGCTCGGTGCAGGCCGTGTGGCTACTCATCTGGTGCCGGCACTTGTCGGGGCCGGATACTGGGTGGCTCAGATATGGTCGCGCACCGAAGCTTCGGCTCGTGCCTTGGCCGAGCCGTTGGGAATCTCCTATACCGATGCTCTCACTGCTGTGCCCACTGATGCGGACATCTATATTGCTTGCGTGGCCGATGCGGCTTTGCCCGGGGTGGCAAGTAGGATTGTGCAAGCTGTTGATGCGTCAGACTGTCAGGAACAAGAGTCTCCGCACAGACCTCTCTTTCTCCACACGGCAGGTAGTGTCCCTATGGATATTTGGCGTGAGGCTGGGGCTGCTCGCTATGGCATATTGTACCCGTTACAAACCTTCAGCAAGGAGCGTCAGGTGGATATGCGCGAGGTGTCACTCTTCGTAGAAGCCTCTGATGAGGAGGTGCTAGCAGTTGTGGAGGCATTGGCCCATAACCTGTCGGATAGGGTGCTCCGAGCCGATTCACGTCGCCGTGCCCTGCTGCATGTGGCTGCCGTCTTCGCCTGCAACTTCACCAACGCCATGTACGATGCTGCCCACCAACTATTGGCAACAGATGATATCCCCTTCGATGTGCTGCTCCCTCTGATTGATGAAACAGCCGCCAAGGTACACACCCTCACGCCCCGTGAGGCACAGACAGGCCCTGCCGTGCGTGGCGATGTGGCCGTCATGCAAAGCCATATTCATCGCCTCGCCAATAATCCCGACCTGCAGGCTCTTTACATCCAAATAAGTAAAATGATAAGTGAATTAAAGAATTAAAGATTGAAATTAAAAATGGTAATAATATAGATGTTGTTTTAAACGTATTGTGTCATGTTGAACGAAGTGAAACATCTCATAAAGTCACAGGCAGAGTCCCCTGAGAGATCCTTGACTTCAGCCCCTTCGGCTTTACAGCCAAAGCTGACGCCTCGGGCGTCGACCTAAAGGTTCGCGTGGCTCAGGATGACACCATCGTTATCGTCAACGTAATTTCATCTTTCAACTTCATCTTTCAACTCAATGAATCTCATCTTAGCTTCCAACTCGCCTCGCCGCAAGGAATTGCTTGCCGGACTAGGCTACCCTTTTGAAGTACGTCTGCTTGATGGTATTGATGAATCATACCCCGATACGCTGCGTGGTGGCGACATTGCGGCTCATATATCCCGCGTCAAGGCCGAAGCCTATCGTGCTACCATGGCAGCAGACGAACTGGTTATTACAGCCGACACCATCGTTTGTCTCGACGAGCAGGTGCTGGGAAAGCCTGCCGATAAGGCCGAGGCCATTGCCATGCTGCGTAGCCTCAGTGGCCGCACGCATCAGGTGTATACGGGGGTGACACTCTCTACTACTGGCAAGACCACAACGTTCGTCTCATGTAGCAATGTCACCTTTGCCTCACTCACAGATGAGGAGATACAGCACTACGTAGCCCAGTACCGTCCCATGGACAAGGCTGGTGCTTATGGCATACAGGAATGGATTGGATACATCGGTGTAGAACGCATCGAAGGCTCCTACTTCAATGTGATGGGACTGCCCGTCCAGCGCCTCTACAAGGAGCTGAAGGCTTTCTCTATATCTTGCCCAGAATGCGGTCCATCACCCAGTTTGTAGGTGTGGCACTGATGCCGTTACAAGTGCATATGCCATCGCCCTGTAGGTGATGTATGATGTTCTCTATGAGCGGCTGCTGCACGTGCTCGGGGTTAGGAATCGTGAACTCGCTTAGTCCCTGGGCATCGTGTAGGGTGATGGGTTCGTAGGTGAATACCGAGAAGGACAGCATACCCTTGTCGCCGATAATCTCGATACGGTCTTCGCGGGCACTGTCATCGGCTACAAAGCACCATGAACCGCTACCTACCAGTCCGTTATCGAAACGGAAGCAGGCACTGATGGTGTCCTCGGCATCGTAGAGTCCGCCTCGGTTGGCGGTGTAGCCCTTGGCTTCGATGATACAGCCGAAATAGTGCTGCAGGAGGTCGAGCTGGTGAGGGGCAAGGTCGTAGAAATATCCGCCTCCGGCAATGTTGGCTTGTACACGCCAAGGCATAACAGCTCCCGTGCTTCCGTCAAATTCGCGGGGAGGCTGTGCCAAACGAATCTGTACGTTGATGACCTTTCCTACGCGAGGTATCAACTCCTCAACCTTCTTGAAATAGGGGAGATAGCGACGGTAATAAGCTACGAAGCAGGGAACACCCATCTCCTCGCTTGCTTTATTGATGCGGATGCAGTCTTCGTAAGTCGCAGCCATGGGCTTCTCTATGTATACCGGCTTGCCGGCTTTGATGGCCATGATGGCATAGGTGGCGTGCGATGAGGGAGGAGTGGCGATGTATATGGCATTCACGTTGGGGTCATCAATGATGTCCATCACGTTTGTATACCATTTCTTGATACCGTGTCGCTCGGCGTATGAGCGAGCCCTATCAGCATTACGGCTCATGACGGCCTCAATCTTCGACCCTGCGATATTGGAGAAGGCAGGTCCGCTCTTCTTCTCTGTGGCTTCGCCACATCCGATAACTCCCCAGCGTATCATGTTGAATTGAAAATTGAAAATTAAAACTTGAAAAATAAACCTCTCACCTTAACCTTTAACCCATAGCCCAAATCAATCCCAGAAATTCCATGAGAGTCCCAACTTGAACATACGAGGATTCACGGGGTAGTGGGGTGCGAGGAATGAGTTGCTATTCTCAAACAAGCCTTGTGTGACGTGATAGTACATCACATAGAAACGCACTTGCTTCAGGTGGAAGTTGGCATAGACGTTTACAAAAGGATAGCCGCCGACTTGAACCTTATGCTCGCCCTCTTGTACGAAGTACTGCTCCAAGGCAGGGGCGTAGTCGGGAGCGTAGTAGCTGCTGAAGTAGCGTGCATCGGCACCTATCTGTACCTTGAGTACCTTGGCATATACGAACTTCAGGTATAGGTTACTGTAGACGTTGAGCAGCGGAAGGGGCAATATTTCCTCTTTGGATGAAAGCTGTGCTGTCACCTCATTGTCCCAATGCAGGACGCCCCACTTGAAGTTTTGGAACAGGGTGGCTGAGAGTACTTGCAGGTTGCCAGTATATTGGCGAGCGGTAATGCTACTCAGACTTAGCGGTGAAGAGTAGTCGCCGGGCATGTAGGGCGTTCCGGCCAAATAGGTGTAGTTCTTGATATTCTCCACACCGGCATAGAGTCGGGTGCGCCAGCGGTCAATGCTGAGACTACCACCGAGGCGTGTGCGGAACTCCTTGTTCAAATCATTGTCCCACCAGTAGTGTTGCGAGTGGTATCTGCGGTAGTAGAATGAGGGGTTCGTATTCTTCATATATCCCTCGACGCGTAGGCACAGCGTGTCGCTCCAAAGTCGGAAATTGAGGTCGGCATTACCTTCGATGTTGAAAGCTCCAAGGTCTGTACCTGCCAGCACTGTCTCGGCTGTGGCATTGAAGTGGAAGGCGTTGCCGAGCGTACGCTTGATATTGCCGCCGAGCATTACGTTGTTCTCCTTATACGTATGCGTGTGGTCACGCCCAGTGCCTCCCACGCTGTCGGGAAGGGTGAACTGTCGGTATTCGTGGGTGATGTATGCCGATGCCCCGAAGGGAATCCATTTGTTGATGCCTTCAATGAGGGTCAGTCCTGCGGTGTTGCGGATACGCAAGTATTCGGTGCCGTCGATAGAGTCGTAGGGCAGGAAGTTGTCGGCATAGTAGTTCTTTGTGTTGGCATAGTCGATGAAGCGGCGGCTGTTGCTGTTCACCTCCATGGTATGGAAAACCTTGCTTACGGCTATGAAGTCGTGATGGGTGATGACAGTATCGGGCAAGCTGTCGACACGTGCTTTGTAGTAGCCCAACTTGTAGTCTTGTGCAAGGAATGCAGTGCGTACGAGGTTCTCATTCCAGGTCGACTGCAGGTTGGTAGGCATGTCGGCCGGACGGTATGTCTTCTTTCCCTCGGCCATCGCTTCGGGATTGGTGACGTAGCGGTCGTCGGCGATACCGCCATTCTCGGCAAGGCGCAACTTGTTGTGGCTGAAGAGTGCATTTATCTCGTAGCGGTCACCGTGGTGATAGCCATAGAAGCTGCCGTTGAAGTAGCCCGTATTCTGGTGGTCGTAGAGGCCGCGGCCATAGAGATAGTCGATGTTGAATCCGAATCCTGTGCGCTTGTTGGCATTCACGGCAAAGTATGCTCTGAACCACTCCTCGCCATTGATCTTGTTGCCTGCTCGGTAGTAGGTGAGGTTAGAGTAGGGCGACTTGGTGTTGGAAAAGTTGTAGTCGCCAGGAGGTGTGAGAAAGAAGTCCAGTGCATCGGTGAATACAAACTGCCCCTCCTTGCGATTGAAGAAGATGCGCGACTGGCGTGGCGAACCCATGTTGCCCAAGTAATTGTATTCGCCGTTGATGCCGTCGGTGAAGTGCAGGTTCTGGAAGTTGTATATGGCCGTGTCGGTCTCTATGGGGATGATGTCGCCCAAGGTCGTGTCTACGTGAAACATCTTTACATCACGTGGCACACCGCGGTCAACGACCGTGCTGTCGCGTCCCTGTGTCTGCCCATTCATCATACCCTGCTGGTTGAGTGTAGGTATGCTACCTCCACCTCCTTCACGGTTGCCTGCCATGCGCAGACTCTCCTGTGCATGGAGTAGGCCGAACAGACCAGATAAGAGTATACAGACGATGAGTCTTCGCATAGGATACTGTGATATTTGCAGCAATGTCTCTTATCTGAAATATCGTACGATGTACTCCGCTATTTTTATAGCCATAGATATGAAGCATACCACAAGGAAAGGTGTGCGGTTCTCTGGCATTGTCAGGTAGAGTATCAATGCCACAAGAAAACCCACAAGAAACAGCGAGTTGAGCAAGTTGCGCAGTTCATTCTTTTTCATGACAGTGAGTGTTAGCTGAGTATTGATGCCAATTGCATCACGCATTGCTCGAAGAAGTCAATGGTCTTGCAACGGAACTTGCCTTGCTCTCTCAACAGCTTGGTGCCTCTTCTGTTGAATGCGTGCTTGTCGGTAATGGTCTCCTCGGCGTTGAACTTGCTGCCTCCGTCACGCTCCTCCTCGTACCAATAGTTGATGCGGGTCATCTTCATCACTACATACTGGTCGTAGCATTGGAACTCAATCCAGTAGTTGATGCGTGAGCGGTCAAGCACGAAGAAGCGATCCTTGAATACGATATAC
>CANBEE010000100.1 GCA_947367415.1 uncultured Bacteroidales bacterium | reverse complement strand
TCTCAATCGATGCCTTGATGAACGAGAGAAACAGGGGGTGCGGCTTCAGTACAGTGCTATTGTATTGGGGATAGTACTGCACACCGATATACCAAGGATGCTCTGCTACCTCAACGGCCTCCACCAACTTGGTGTCGGGGTTGATGCCCACGCACTTCATGCCGGCTGCTTCGAGCTGCTCCTGATACTTGTTGTTGAGCTCGTAGCGGTGGTGGTGGCGCTCCTGGATGCAGTTGGCGCCATAGATTTCCTTGAGCTTGCTGCCCTCGATGAGTGCGCAATCGAAGTTACCCATACGCATCGTGTCGCTGAGGTGGGCCTTCAGCTCCTCCATGATGTCAACAACGTTGTTGGGAGTAGCTTCGTTCATCTCACGAGAGTTGGCATCGGCAATGCCGAGTACGTTGCGAGCAAACTCTACTACCATGCACTGCATGCCGAGACCGATACCAAAGGTGGGGATGTTGTTCTCACGGGTGTAGCGGGCTACGACGTTCTTGCCCTCGATACCGCGCTGACCGGCTCCAGGACCAATGATGATACCGTCCATGCCTTCGAGTGTCTTGGCTACATTCTCAGCTGTGATGTTCTCGCTGTTGAAGAACTGCATCTTCAGTTTGCGGTTGTTGTATGTAGCGGCTTGTGAGGCAGCTTCGAGGATTGACTTGTAGGCATCCTGCAGGTCATACTTGCCTACGAGTCCGATGTGTACCTCCTCGGTAGCCTTGGCGCGACGATCGAGGAACTCCTTCCAGGGACCGAGAGTGGGCTTGGGACCGGGTGTGATACCGAGCTTGCGCAGGATGATGTCGTCCATGCTCTGGTTCTGCAGCAATACGGGCACCTCATAGATGGTAGAGGCGTCGATTGACTGGAACACGGCATCGGCATCCACGTTGCAGAAGAGGGCTGTCTTCTTCTTCAAATCTTCGGGGAGCTCATGCTCGGTGCGCAGTACCAATACATCGGGTTGGATACCGAGCGACTGCAACTTCTGTACAGAGTGTTGTGTAGGCTTGGTCTTCAGCTCGCCGGCTGCTGCGAGGTAGGGTACATAGGTGAGGTGTACGCAGAGAGCGTTGCGGCCAAGCTCGAACTTGAGCTGGCGTACACTCTCCATGTAGGGCAGCGATTCGATGTCGCCCACAGTACCGCCAATCTCGGTGATGATGAAGTCGAACTGCGACTTGGTGCCGAGCGCCTTCACGTTGCGCTTGATTTCGTCGGTGATGTGGGGTACCACCTGTATGGTCTTGCCGTGGTATTCGCCGCGACGCTCACGGTCGATAACACGTTTATAGATACGTCCTGTGGTGATGTTGTTGGCCTTGGTCATGTTCACACCGAGGAAACGCTCGTAGTGGCCGAGGTCGAGGTCGGCTTCGTGTCCGTCAACGGTCACATAGCATTCGCCGTGCTCGTTGGGGTTGAGCGTGCCGGGGTTGATGTTGATATACGGGTCGAACTTCTGGATTGTCACATTGTAGCCGCGTGCTTGCAGCAACTTACCTATTGATGAAGAGATAACGCCTTTTCCAAGCGAAGAGGCTACGCCACCTGTGACGAAGATGTACTTTGTTTCAGCCATAACACAAAAAATTAAAAGTTCTGTATTGAATTTACCAAGCTGCAAAGTTAGTAATTTTTGAGACAATATAAATAAATATGGTGCAATTAGTTTTCGAAAAAGTAGAAAAAATGTCATAAAATGCGATAGGGTAGTGACTGCTATTGTAAAAATATGTATCTTCGCAGCAGATTTGGTTTATTTTGCTTACGATATAGAATGCTTATGAGAAAAATAGGTATGGTAGCTTGACTGATGCTGGGTTTTATGATGAGTGCCAAGGCACAAGTGGAGGTGACGGATTCTGTGGCTCAGTCTGTGGACGTGTTGGACTCAGCCAAGGTGGTGGCTGACACTACGTTGTTGGCTGTAGAGGCTGTCACAGACAGCTTGTTGATAGCTTCGGATAGTCTACAGGCTGTTCCTGACAGCTTGGCGCAGGAGCAGGGAATAGCGGCTGATTCAGTTGCAGTGCCCCTTTCGGGTTCATTGCTCGACTTGGGAGTGCAAGAGGTGGACTCTACGGCTCTCATTATGGAGAGGATAAAGGCTTTGACCGATTCTATTTCGGATAAGTCGATTCTTAATGCACAGAAGGTTAAGGAAATCTTCTCGGATACGGCTATTGTGAACAAATACAGTCGTCAACTCAAGCGATTAGTACGTGACTACGAGCGCGAGCTAGAGTCTGTCAGTGGGGATGATTCTATCCACTTCAACTCCTATTACTTCCGTCTCTTTGCTCCGCTGACGTTGTATCGTACTCCTGTGAGCAGTGCCATGCGCCTGGATACGGCTGCTGTACTTACGCCGGAGGATAGCTTGTTGCTTACTACCATGAGCAGTGGGCGCGACCTTCGCTTGGCCTCTGAGCTCGACCGGGTGTTGCTGGGCACCTACCTTACGTCGCCTGCTCTGGTGGTCATGACGGAGGATAAGTTGCGTGAGAACCGAACCGTATCGGAGGAGACCATGAAGAATACCGCCAATAACGTGAAGCTCGATGTGGCAACCACGGTGGTATCGCCATTGGCATCCACGGATAAGGCGACGATAACGACCAATATGGAGGTGCTGAAGCCCAACTTCTGGAAGACAAAAGGCTCGTTCTCAATGCAGTTTACAGAATCATACTTCTCTGAGAATTGGTATCAGGGCGGTACCAACAACCTTAACATGTTGTCTACGATGTCGCTGGAGGCAAACTATGACAACAAACGTAAGATGCAGTGGTACAACAAGCTGGAGGCGCGTATCGGTTTCTATCAGAACGAGGGCGCAGAGATCCAGTCCAACCAGGACCTCTTGCGTGCCACCTCCAAGCTCAACCTCAAGGCCATATATAACTGGAACTATACTGTCGAGGCACAGGGAAACACACAGATGATGCAACACTTCGAGAGCGACAAGGTGACGCTGAAGACACGTTTCCTCGCTCCTGTCGATGCAACGCTTACCATCGGTATGGACTACCGCAAGAATTTCAAGAAGGGTAGCATCTCTGTGTTCCCCGGTCCGCTGTCATATAAGATAACCTATGTGGCTGTACCCGAAGTGGCCAAGCGATACAACTTTGAGGACGGCAAGTCGTTCCGCGACGATATCGGTTCTAAGCTCGAGGTCAACTTCAACTACCAGCTGGCCAAGGGACTCAACTATGTAACTCGTTTCTACTACTATACCGGACGTTACGAGTATGTGCAGATGGACTGGGAAAACACCTTCAACTTCCAGATGAACAAGCATCTTTCAGCCAAGTTCTTCTTCCATGTGCGCTACGATGACAATCGCGATCCTCACGAAGAATATGGCTATCTCCAGTTCAAGGAATATCTGACCTTCGGTCTCAACTACTCGTGGTAAGAGCGTGTTGGGGGTTAGAGTTTAGGGTTGAGAGTGAAGAGTTTTGCCCAGCGATAGAACTTTTGTCGCTGTTTATGGGTTAAGAATCTGTTTTTAAAATTATTTCGAGTTTAGCTGAGAGGCGTTTTTGTGTAGATTTACGCTGTCAAGGCGCAGGCAAGGATAGTGCAAACGAGCGCATGTAAGCTTGCTTACGATGCTCAGCGAGTGCAGCCTATCCTCATTAAAGATAAATAGTGGTCTATTTGCAAGAATTGAGAGTACAAAGATGCCAAAAAGAACCTCAGATAAACCAAAAAGCAGATTCTAAAAACATATTAGCGATAATTTTAAAACAGATTCTAATACATATATAATATATAAAGGAATATGAACAAGAAATCATTATTATACGTTGCCGCCGCGTTGATGCTCTTCGGGTGCGAAGACTACAACGAACTGAACTTCGACGGCTACAAGGACTTGTCGGTACCTACCGATGTAAAGTCTATCAACTACACCCTGAAGAAGGCCGACTATGCCGACCTGTTCAAGCTCGCAGCAAACAAGGAGGTGGCAGCCAGCACCATCAAGCAGAACGAGGATGGCTCGCTCGACAGCACGATGTATGATGCATTCATGGCCAATGCCGGCAACAATTACTTTACCGACCTCGTGCCTGCCGAGCTCTACCTCCCGGCATTCCTGGCCGACAAGTGGAGCACAGCTACAGATGGTTCATCGGCAATCATCACTGTCAACGAGTTGGCCGAGGTGCCCGAGTTGCACCAACAGATAATGGCAGCCCAGCCCCACACCTTGACAGCGGCGGACTATGCCATCGCTTGGGAAGAGGGTGAAGGCTATGAATTCTTCAGCCCATCATACCCTGCCAGCAAGTATATGAACCGTATCCTTAAAGGTGCCTTTGAGGATGCTGCAGCAGGCGATGTAGTAGCAGTAAGCTACAACTATGCAGAGGCCGACCCTGCCACAGGCAATGAAGAAGAGGAAGGAACGAAGATTGACAAGATTGCCGACGTAATAGAGACTGGTGCGGTGGAGAGTGCCACCGTACAAGGTACTGTCGTAGGCACCTATAGCCGCGGCTTCCTGGTACAGGATGAAACAGGCACTATCCTTGTGTATCTCGGCGTGCCGGGCAATGTAGCCTTAGGCGACAAGGTACAGGTAGCCGGCCCCACAAGTGTATATGGCGGTTTTGCCCAGTTCACCAATGCAGCCGCAATCACCCGCCTCGAGAAATCGGCTTTCACCTACCCCACTCCAACAGTTCTGAGCGCAAGTGATATGGAAGCATACCTGAGTGCTCCATCTATTAAATATGTACAGTATGACGGCACCCTGTCCATCTCAGGCAAGTACGTCAACATTCTTATCGATGGTAGCGACAAGGTGCAGGGTAGTGTATCGTATGCAGTACCAGGCATCGTAGATGCATCACTCAACGGACAAAAGGTTACTGTCACCGGTTATGCCATCGGCACAAGCAGCGGAAAGTACCTCAACACCATGGCCACCTCTGTGGTTGCAAGCGGAACAACTTCTGAATATGAGCCTATCGGCGTGGTATTGGGCAAGGAAAACGGCGACTATACGGTATGTGGCCTGGTAGTGGCAACGTATGCCCGTGGATGTCTGGTAACTGATGGTACGGGATATATACTCTACTATGCAGGAAGTGAGACCGAAGCTGTCGTTGGCGATGTTGTTGCCATCAGAGGAGCCATAACAGAGTATGCTGGCCTGAAGCAGTTTGGCAACAGTGCTATCTTGACCGTACTCTCCAGTGAAAATGAGGTTCCCTACCCCACAACACGCTCATTGGCAGGAACCGACATGGATGCCATGCTCACCGCACCTGCTGTAGAGTATGTTACATACACCGGAACACTTGGAATCAGCGGCTACTACTACAATGTAACTATCGACGATGCTTCTACTGCTATCGGTAGCATCTCATATCCTGCAGAAGGATTGGTTGACCCCTCACTTGACGGACAGAAGGTTACCGTAACAGGCTACTTCATTGGCGTAAGTAGCGGCAAGTATTTCAACACCATGGCTACATCCGTGACCGCCGCATCGGCAGCGCCCCAGCGTGCAGCAGCCGTTGCAAACACCACCTCTGTGCTTGCCCTGTACCAATGGGACGGCTCAGGCTGGAATGCCCTGGAAGATGTTGATATGATACAGCCTGCCGAGTATACAGCTATGGGCATGAGCGGCAATAGCATCAGCGACCCAGCTACATATATCCCGATGTATCTGGAGAAGAACTATCCGTATGCTGTAAACAAGCAGGAAACCACACTGGCTTATTACAACAAGAGCAACAAGCTCGTAGCGGAAAGCTATATATATAATGGTACAGAGTGGGTCAATACTGACCTTGAAGAGGGCGTATACAACTTCAACCTCATCGATGGTGAGTGGGTATACAAGACCTTCAAGTGCGTACCCGTCAGCGAAGTTACCGAGAGCGGCATCTACGTCATGGTAGCCGACATCAAGGTGAATGAGGAGACTGGAGCTACAGAAGGACGCCTCTTCAGCCCACTGGGCGAGAACAAATCGTATGGCTACATGCCCTACACTACGGTGACCATCAACGAAGAAGGCATCATCGAAGCATGTGACGCTGCAGAGAATGCATTCCTCACCGTTACTGCCGTAGAGGATGGATTCACCATGCAAGACACCTATGGACGCTATATCTATATGAAGGGCGACTACAACTCATTCAACATTGGCACCGAAATTGTTCAGCCTGGAAGCAGCTGGCAGTTCAATGTCAACGAAGATGGCACCTACAGCGTGACCAACGTAATGAACGAGAAGGTCATCATGTATGACACCCAGTTTACATCATACGGATGCTACCCTGCTCATACAGAGACACGCCTCTTCTTGAACGTATTCAAGATGGTGGAATAAGAATCAGCGAGGTTGGCAACAACCTCATTGAGTAATAAGTGCCATAACAGCCGCAAATAAAGCGGCTTGTTATGGCACTTCTCTTATACTGAGGTACAAGAGGCTGTGTCAAAAAGGGAATGCGCTATCAAAATGTCGTGTCATTGCCTTTGGCCCCTACGGGCGGCGAATGCTTGCGCTCGGCTAGTCCGAGAACTTCGTTTCCGAACCGAAGGGAGAAATCTCAGCGTCAGTATTAGAGATTTCTCGTCGCTTCGCTCTGTCGAAATGACAAAATGATAGTTGTTTTTCATTTTGACACAGCCTCTTTTATTCCCCAAGGATGCAAAGTGAGCTATCTTCCTATAACTACCGACTTCCCAATAGTTGAGATTATGAAAGGTGTATAAATAATTAGGGTGTGCCAGAAATACCGACACACCCTAATTATTAATAGGCCCTTAGACCAATAGAAGAGATTACATGTTGATGATCTTCTCAATCTCCTCAAACTCCTTACCCATGTTGAGCATGTAGTAGCAAGTGTAGAGACCGTTTGTCCATGCGTTCTTCACGTCAGGATCAGTACCGTCATCAATCTTGCGCAAGTGCTCGTAGATGGGGAGAGCAAGCTTGTAGTAGCTGTTGATCTCTTCCTTCTTTGCCTTGTATGCCTTGCTCTTGATGTCAAGTGTAGAAGCAGCATCGCTCATGTCTTGAGCAATCTGGCAGTAGCAGATACCGAGGTTACGGTAAGCACCTGTGTAATCAGGATCCTTCTCGATGCACACCTTGTACTGCTCGATAGCCTTGTCATACTCCTTCTGGTTCTGGTATACGAAACCCTTCACGAAGTAGAAGATAGGCAGAGGGTTCTTGGCAAGCATCTCATCGGCAAACTTAACCAAATCGTCAGTCTCACCGCTATTGTTATAATAAGAGATGAGGTTTGAGTAGAAGTACTCTACAGCAGGAAACTTCTCAACACCCACCTTCAGGGTATTGATCCAGTTAGCTGTATCACCCAGGTTAAGGTATGACATAGCTTTGTACTCAATAGCCTTTGCTGCAACATCCTCTTTCTTCATGGCGAGGTCTACATACTTAAGAGCCTTATTGTAGTCTTCCAGCTTGAGACCTGCAAGAGTAGCGTAGTAAGCAATCTCGGGCATGAGAGAATCGGTTTCTGCAAAGTTGAACGAAGCAAACATAGGAGCATCAGATACGTCGATAAACTTACCGAAGAGCTCGAATGCCTTCTCGTTGTTGTTCTCGTTGAAGTAGGTCACACCACCGCTCACGAGGTTGATACGGATACGTGAGAGAAGTTCTGTCATCTCAGGACGATACTTGGCAATAACCTTACCCTTCTCATCAGGAATCTGCTCCAGAGAGTCGCATGTGAGGAAGTAGTCGAACATCTTTGACAAGCTGCCGAAGAACTTGGCCTGGTCGTAAGCCTGCTGCAGATACATCTTCTCATTCTCCTTGTTGTAGATCTTCTCCTGAATCTTACCTGCAGTATACCAAGTGTCAGGGTTAGATGCTGTATGCTTGTTAGCGATAGCAGCCTCAATGAGCGAATTAGCCTGGTCAATGTTACCATCTGCTGCATTCAACTGACCTTGAGCCTCTCTGAGGGTCTTGTTTGCAGCCTTAATCTCTGCTTTGAGTGCCTTGGCAGCTTCCTTGGCGGCCTTCTTGGCGGCCTTGTCATCGGCTTGTGCAAAGGTGATGGATACTGACATCACAGCTGCAGCCATTAATAATAATACCTTTTTCATACTTTTAATGATTTAGTGATTATTGATTATGTTTGTTAAGTTTATTGTTCGTTGGTTTGTTCAACGTTTTCAGAAGACTCTGCAGTCTCCACCGTAGGAGCATCGCCCTCTACAATCTCCGCATCCTGTACCTCAGGTTCCTCTGTTTCTGTAGTTACCTTACATACAGAACTAATCTGGTCGTTGCGTTTGCCGAGGTTGATGAGTCGCACACCCTGTGTTGCACGGCCCTGGATACGCACGTCAGCCACTTTGAGACGGATAACCACGCCCGACTTGTTGATAATCATCAAGTCATTATCGTCGGTCACAATCTTGATAGCCACGAGCTTACCGGTCTTCTCTGTAACATCCAGCGTCTTCACACCCTTACCACCACGGTTGGTGATACGGTACTCCTCGACATCGCTACGCTTACCATAGCCTTGCTCAGAAACCACCATGATGTTTTCGTACTCGGCATCGTTGATTACGATCATTCCGATTACCTCATCCTGACCGTCCTCGTCGAGTGTCATACCGCGAACACCGGTTGCCGTACGGCCCATCTCACGCACTACGCCTTCGTGGAAGCGGATAGCGCGACCGTTCTTGTTGGCCAGTACGATTTCGTTGTCGCCGTTGGTCATTACCACTTCGATCACGCGGTCGTCTTCACGGATGGTGATGGCATTCACTCCATTGGTGCGAGGACGTGAGTAAGCCTCAAGGCTGGTCTTCTTCACTACGCCGTTCTTGGTACAGAACATCAGGTAGTGTGAGTTCACGAAGTCCTTATCGGCGAGGTTCTTCACGTGTACGAATGCGTTGACCTTATCGTCGGGCTCGATGTTGAGCATATTCTGGATGGCACGGCCCTTTGAG
>CANBEE010000099.1 GCA_947367415.1 uncultured Bacteroidales bacterium | reverse complement strand
ATATATATAAGGTATAGCAACCTGTATGAATCGTCAATACAGAAAGAAGTATGCCTCTTGAGTAAAGGACTACTTCGTCACACGGAAGAAGTCTACATCTACCCATCCACCATCAACACGCTCCTTTGCAGGACGAGTGCAGAAGACACCCGTTTTTGCGCCTATCCATTTTCCCTCTTTAGCCTGAAATGCCTCTCCTATTGGCTTGAATTTTTTCCCGTCAAGGCTATAGGAAAATTGCACTAGGACCTTCATATCCAAAGGATCCTCCTCAAGCATACCCTTATCCATAAACTTTGCACGAAGATACACCTCACCACTCTGCAGAGGTACAGAGGCGATTATCTTCTCCACATTCCCCTTGTCGGCCTCTTTACATACCACCTGATTCAGCACTAAGCCATCAGCCGTATTCTCCATGACGGCAGCAGCATAGTCAAGTCCCATAACCACCAAGCCAGTACGTTCACCAAGGTACTTGTCCGAGGTGGTGAAACTCAGTTTTGTCGTACACGTAAAGTTAGGTGCAGTTGGCTTCTGCATCAGCAGGTTGGGAACATCCCAAAGGCTTTTTCCACCCTCAGGCTCGGGATAAGAGAATAGGCGCAACACACCCTTCTGACCAGCGCAGTAATGCCACTTCTCATTGAAGTTTGCATGCCACTGCCACTGCTTACCCAGCTCATAACCATTAAATTCATCGCTCTCGCGCGGATTATTTATAGGATAATTCTTACCTACATTAGGCTTCTTATACTTCAGCACCGGTTCACCACAGCCGTCAGCATCTTTATCAACACCCATCACAGGCCATCCATCAATCCATGTCATGGGCTGCAGATGCACCAGACGGCCATAGGCACCAACATCCTGAAAATGCAGGAACCAATGCTCACCCGTGGGAGTATCCACCCAAGCACCTTGATGGGGGCCATTAATATCAGTACCGCCCTGAGCCAATGTAACCTTCATTTCATAAGGACCATAGATATTCTTTGAGCGTTGCACTACCTGCCAACCCGTTTGAACGCCACCTGCTGGATGGAATATATAGTAATAGCCATCATGCTTATAGAATTTCGGTCCCTCGCAAGTCGGATGTTCGCCATGTCCGTCAAAAATAATGCGACTGGGCGTGATAGCTTTAGTGGCATCGGCATTGAGTTCACAAATGGAGATTACGCTCTTGAATCCAGCGCGGCTGCCAGCATAAGCATGCACCATATATACACGGCCATCATCATCCCACAGTGGAGTAGTGTCAATGATACCCTTGCCAGCCTTAACCAATACAGGTTCAGTCCAAGGACCAGCAATGTCCTGTGCCTTGGTCATAAAAGCTCCCTGATCGGGATCTCCCCAAAAGATATAGAACCATCCATCATGATGGCGAATGGAGGGTGCCCATACACGCATACCATGAAGAGGAGCAACATCATCTACCGGAGGCAATGCATACGGAACGGCAGCACTTACGATCTCCCAGTTTACCAAGTCCTTAGAATGAAGTATCTGCAAACCAGGAATACAGTTAAAGCTTGATGATGTCATGTAAAAGTCATCACCCACTCTACAAGCATCTGGGTCGGAGTAGTCGGCATACAGCACCGGATTCTTATAGTACCCGTTACCTAAATCGGCGCACCATACCTCTGACACATATTCATCAGCATATCCTGTAGATATGCCACACACGGCCAATACACACAAGCAGATTTTGATTAAAAGATTCTTCATATAGTATCAGTATTTAATATTGTATTAACGACGCTTCCAGAAGGAAGTGGTAAACATCAGCAAGATAGTGAAAAGCTCCAAACGTCCGATGAGCATAAGCAGTGTACTCAACCACTTGGCTGCATCAGGCAAAGCGCTGAATGAATAGGCGGGTCCAAGGCTACCTAAAGCAGGACCAATATTACCCACGCTACTAACCGAAAGGCTATAAGCCTCCACAAAATCAAGCCCCATAACCATGAAGGCAAACCAGCCTATAAAGATAAGTATGAAGTATAGGCAGGCGAATGTCAGCACTGTAGCACGCGTATCTCCACTGATAACATTACCATCCATACGCACGGGAATTACTGCATTAGGATGCAATATACGATTAAACTCTCCACGGATGCTCTTCACCAAGATGGCCACTCGACCACACTTCATGGCACCCGACGACGAGCCGCCACAGGCACCAATAAACATGACGAAGCTAAGTAACATCCAAAGGTAAGGGGGCCATTGAGTATAGTCTGCCGTGGCAAAACCAGTGGTAGTCTGAAGCGAAATAACCTGAAAGAGAGACACACGCAATGCCCGCTCTACTCCGAAGCCATTAGCAGCAATAAGCCCTAAGGCGATGACCAAGGAGAAGCCAAGAATGGTGAACAGATAGACCCTGAATTCCGTATTTCGATACAGTTCGCGTAGCTTCCCCTTAAAGAGCAATAAATAGAGCAATGTATAGTTTATGCCACTAAGAAACATAAACAGCGTCAGCACATACTCAATCCGAGGCGAGCCAAATGCAGCAATACCTGCCTGGCGAGTAGAGAATCCGCTCGTAGCAACTGTCGTGAGCGCATGGTTTATAGCATCAAAGCTCCCCATGCCACAAGCTATTAGTGAAGCCGTACACCCCACCGTGAGCAAGAGATAAATAGCAAAAATCCAGCGTGAGCCTACCGAGATGCGCGAATGCGTCTTACGCCGAATGACGCCAGTTGATTCAGCTGCAAAGAGTTGCACCTTGTCAATTCCGAACATAGGCAGGATGGCCACGGTAAAGAATACGATTCCAAGGCCCCCAAGCCATTGAGTCAGGCTCCGCCAAAGCAGCAACGCATGAGGCTGGCTTTCTACATTATCCAAGATAGAAGCACCTGTAGTAGTAAAGCCCGACATGGATTCAAAGAACGCATCGGTAAAGCTAGGAATATGTCCACCTATCCAATATGGAAGAGATCCGAACAGAGCAAAGGCAATCCAACATGCAGTGATGGTAATATAGCTATCTCTTCTAGAAAAGTCCGTAGAACTACCTTTGCCAAGGATGCAAAGCCACAAGCCTGCCAAAGCTGTTGACAAAGCCGAAGCAAGAAAACCAAAAAGGTCGTTACCTTCACTGAAAATAGAGATTCCACCCATCACGACAAAAGTCCCTGCCAGCAGAAGTAGCAGCGAGCCAATGATGCGGAATATGGTGCGGGAGTGAATCATGTATAAGTATCAGATAAACAATTTTTCTATCTTCTTAATCATTGAAGCCAGACAGAATACGACAACATGATCGCCCGGCTGTATCTGTGTCGTACCTGTCACAAGCACACCTTCACCATTTCTTACCAAACCACCGATAGTCACCCCCTTGGGAAGCATTATATCCTTGACTGCCGCACGAGTTATACGGGCATTCTCCTTCACGACGAACTCCGCGACATCGGCATTAGCAAAAGTGAGACATTTCACATTTGAGACATCGGCATCAAGCATCATTTGGTAGATATAGCTGGCAGCTATCTTCTTCTTGTTTATCACCGAACCGATATCCAGGCTCTCTGCCATATTGATATAGTCAATGTTCTCCACTTCGGCAATGGTCTTGAACACTCCCATGCGCTTGGCAGAGAGACAGGCCAAGATATTGGTCTCGGCACTATCGGTCAAAGCCACAAAAGCATCGACATTCTCCACGCCCTCATCGGCCAGCAACTCATAATCACGGCCGTCACCATTGATTACCATTACGTTGTCGCCCACCATTTCTGTCAGCCAATGACAACGTGCGAGATCACTCTCTATAATCTTCAAGCTCATGCTGTCGCCGATAAGCTGCGCACTACGCACGGCAATTCGGCTACCGCCCATAATCATCACGTTGCGAATTGACTCATACTCATCCTTACCCGTTATGTGGCGTATGTAAGGGAGCGAGCGCTTAGTAGTCATAAAATAGACCAAATCACCAGCATGGAGTTCATCACTTCCGCCAGGTATAATAGTTTCTCCCAAACGCTTGACTGCCACGATATGGTAGGGCTGTTCCTTCTTAATCTGGAAAATTGGAGTATTTAGGATAAGCGCTCCTTCGCGCAACTTGACGCCAAGCATTACCAGGGCACCACCGCTAAACTCCCACCACTGACGTATCCAACTCAGATGGAGGCTATCAGCAATTTCCTTTGCAGCCAATATCTCGGGATAGATAAGCGAATTAATGCCCAGCCCCTGGAAGAACTCCTTGTTCTTCGGCTGCAAGTATTCGTAATTGTCAATACGGGCTACGGTCTTCTTTGCCCCCAAGGAATGTGCCAGCATACATGCTGTAATATTGGTGCTTTCTTCGGGAGTTACAGCCACAAAAAGATCAGCATCGGCAACACCCGCATCTTTCAAGCTATTGATAGAGGTGGGACTAGCCGCAATCGTCATGAGATCAAAGTTCGAATCGAGGTTAGCCAACCTGTCTTCGTTAGCGTCCATCAATACAATGTCTTGCCGTTCATCGGAAAGCATCTTTGCAAGGTGTGTACCCACGGCTCCTGCGCCGGCGATGATGATTCTCATTGTATGGTAGTCTTTTTTATTGTATTATAGTTCTCGGATACTCGAAGAGCTCGGAGAACCTCATCTTTCATTTTTCTACATTCACCCTCTTCTCAATCTCCTTCACAATACTATCAACATCAATGTTGCACAAGCGACACAACTCAGGGACAGAACCGTGTTCAATGAACTGATCAGGTATTCCCATGCGTTGAACGTCAGGTTTATATCCATTGTCGGCCATGAATTCGAGCACGGCACTACCAAGTCCGCCTTTAATGACACCATTCTCGAGCGTAATGACATGCTTATACTTGCGTCCCACCTCATGCAGGATATCTTCATCGATAGGTTTCAAGAAGCGCATGTCGTAGTGAGCTACACTGATGCTCTTCGCCGCAACACGGTCTATTGCTTCAGCTGCAAGATTACCAATAGAACCAATGCTGAGAATAGCCAAGTCATTGCCATCCCGCAGTTTACGTCCCTTACCAATGGGTATTTCCTCAAAGGGGCAATGCCAATCCACCAGTTTACCTCGACCACGAGGATAACGTATAGCAAACGGTCCCATATCGGGAAGCTGAGCCGTATACATCAGTTTGCGCAGCTCATGCTCATCATAAGGTGCCGCAATCGTCAAGTTGGGTATAGGACGCAGGAAGGCCAAGTCAAATGCCCCATGATGAGTAGGGCCATCTTCACCTACAAGACCTCCACGATCGATACATAGAACAACATTGAGTCTACTTATAGCCACATCGTGTATGATATTATCATAGGCACGTTGCAGGAACGATGAATAGATATTGCAGAAAGGCACAAGTCCATCCTTTGCCATTCCGCCCGAGAATGTCACTGCATGACCTTCGGCAATGCCGACATCGAAGCATCGGCATGGTAACTTTTCCATCATTATGTTAAGCGAGCATCCTGTCGGCATGGCAGGCGTTACTCCCACAATCTTCTTGTTCTGCTTAGCCAACTCCAATACAGTATGTCCGAACACGTCCTGGAAGCGGGGTGGCTTGCCCTCCTCGCAGGTCTCGAAACGCTCGCCCGTCTCTGCATCAAAGAGTCCCGGAGCATGCCATTCAGTAGCAGCCTCTTCGGCTGGCGCAAACCCCTTACCCTTAACGGTGTGGATATGCAACATCTTAGGGCCACGCATATCCTTTATGGTACGCAATGCGCGAACAAGTTCTACAACATCATGTCCGTCGACAGGACCGAAGTAGCGGATATTCATCCCCTCAAATATGTTCTGCTGATTGGTAATCAGAGACTTCACGCTATTGTTGAAGCGAATGAGGCGCTCGCGTCCTCCATCCTTCATGAGCCCGAGTTTGTGAAGTACCCTCGCAAACTGATAGCGAAGCTTGTTGTAGCTTCGCGTAGTCGTCAAGCCGAGTAAGTATCTCTTGAATCCGCCCACAGATCGGTCAATGGACATTTTGTTGTCGTTGAGTACGATGAGCATGTTGTTATCACTCTCCGACACGTTATTTAGTCCCTCAAAAGCCAAACCTCCACTCATGGCGCCATCGCCGATGATAGCCACAACGCGGCGTTTGTCATCGCCCTGTTTCTTGGCTGCTATGGCCATACCAAGCGCTGCCGAGATAGAGTTTGAGGCATGTCCGCAAGTAAAAGTATCATATTCGCTCTCTTCAGGTGCGGGAAAAGGCTTCAGACCCTTAAACTTTCGATTGGTATGGAACTGTTCTCTACGGCCCGTAAGTATCTTATGAGCATAAGCCTGATGACCTACATCCCACACCAAACGGTCACTTGGCGTGTTATACACATAGTGCAATGCAACCGTCAGTTCTATCACGCCGAGTGTAGAGCCAAAATGGCCTGGGTTATGGGACAACTCATCGATAATAAATTGGCGTAGTTCTTCGCACAACTTCGGTAGCTGATTCAGCTTAAGCTTCCGCAAATCATCGGGAGTCTGTATCGTATTCAATATACTATTACACACTTCTTTCTTCATCTTAACTAAAGATTATTGGACAAATTTACGATATTTCTCCCAAAGATGCTTACTTTTGCATATATTTTTTACTTCGCATTTATGGAATTCAGGACAAAAACGCTAATACCTACACCAAAGTGGCATATCCACCATGCAGACAAGCTCATGGTTATGGGTTCATGTTTTGCCGAACATATAGGAAACCGTTTGCACCAAATGAAGTTCCGCTGCGACCTTAATCCTTTCGGTGTGCTTTACAACCCTCTGTCCATCGCCGAAGCTTTGCGACAGCTCATCGCTCAGCACATGTACACCGAGAGTGAACTCATAGAATTCCCCGACGGAGGATGGAGCACATGGTTACACCACAGCCGCTTCTCGCAACTGGATAGAGCAACCGCCCTGAGCGGAATCAACGATCGTATTTCCTGTGCTTCACATATTCTCAAGGAGGCAAACATACTAATCATCACATGGGGAACCTCATGGATTTACAAGCTAGCCTCAACGAACAAAATCGTAGGCAATTGCCACAAACAGCCCGACAGACTTTTCATTCGCGAACGGCTTACCGTATCCCAAATCACCGAGACCTACACCGAGCTGTTAGAAGCGCTCTGGCAACAACGTCCCGAACTAAAAATCATATTCACCGTCAGTCCAGTACGACACCTTAAAGACGGCCTGCATGCCAACCAACTCAGCAAAGCAACATTGCTAATAGGCATAGAGGAGCTCTGCAACAGGTATCCCGAACGCTGCTATTACTTCCCTGCCTACGAGATTGTGATAGACGAATTACGCGACTATCGTTTCTATGCCGAAGACATGGCTCACCCTTCAGAGCAAGCCGTAGAATATGTATGGCAGTGCTTCACCAACACCTGCATCGACAAGCAGACGCAAGCTTTCATGACGGAGTGGAAGAAGGTACGCAAAGCGCTCGACCATCGACCCTTTCAGCCCGAATCAAAGAAATATCAAGATTTTGTGCGTCAAAATTTGTTAAAAATAATGGACTTCAAGGAAAAATGTCCTTACTTAGAGGTTCAAAACGAAATAGACTTATGCCATACGCTATTAAAGACATCGCAGCCCTAGTCCACGCTGAGCATTTGGGCCATACTGACGGCACGGTCAAATGGCTGCTCACTGACAGCCGCTCGCTCTGCTTTCCAGAGGAGACGCTGTTTTTCGCATTAGTAAGCAAGCGCAACGACGGGCATCGTTACATCCCCGAACTTTATAGCCGTGGAGTACGTCAATTCGTAGTATCCACACCTCCCACCCAGAAGCTATTGGAGCAGATGCCTGATGCCGCCTTCCTCGTGGTAGCAAATACGCTCACAGCCTTGCAAATACTGGCCGAGAAACACCGGGCAAGCTTCGACATCCCCATCATAGGAATCACAGGCAGCAACGGCAAGACTGTAGTCAAGGAATGGCTCAGCCAACTCCTCTCTCCCGACCGCCGTATAGCACGCTCACCCCGTAGCTACAACTCACAAATCGGTGTACCGCTGTCCATTTGGCAAATAGAAGAGTCTACACAAGTTGCACTGATTGAAGCTGGAATCTCCGAACCGGACGAGATGAAGCGCCTGCGCGAAATCATAAAGCCCACCATCGGCGTGTTCACCAACATAGGAGGAGCCCATCAGGATAATTTCGCCTCCCTGCAGAGCAAGTGCATGGAGAAGCTGACACTCTTTCGCAACTGTGAGATTGTCATCTACAACGGTGACGACGAGCTGATATGCGATTGCGTAAACCGCACCCTGCAATCGGCCCGCGAGATAGCCTGGTCACGCCACGACACCGACAAGCCCCTCTACATCTCCTCCGTAACGAAAGAGAGCAACAAAACCATCGTGGAATACAACTTCCTGGGCATACAAGGTATGTATGAGATACCCTTCACCGACAATGCTTCGGTGGAGAACTCATTGCATTGCTTGGCCGTATGCCTATATCTACGAGTATCTCCTGTTCTCATAGCCAAGAGAATGGCACAGCTTGAGCCTGTAGCCATGCGCCTGGAGGTCAAAGAGGGTAAGAACGGGTGCACGCTCATCAACGACAGCTACAATTCCGACATAGCCTCGCTCGACATTGCGCTCGACTTCATGGCAAGACGCCCCGAGCGGGAGGGTCGCGAGAGGGTTCTTATACTTTCCGACCTGCAACAGACTGGGCAAGAGTACCATTCGCTCTACAAGACGCTTGCCGGACTCATCACCACGCGCGGCATAGAGCGCATCATTGGCATCGGCAAAGACCTGCCGGCAGCCGAGTCATATTTCAACATAAAGAAATCGTTCTACCCCACTACCGAGGAGTTCCTGCAATCAGATGAGCTGAACAGTCTGCGCCGCTCGTTCATCCTCGTGAAAGGCTCCCGCAGTTTCGGCTTCGACCGTATCACTGAGCGTCTCGCGCTTAAGGTGCATGAAACCACCCTCGAGATTGACCTCGGAGCCATGGTCGACAACCTAAACTATTACCGCAGT
>CANBEE010000098.1 GCA_947367415.1 uncultured Bacteroidales bacterium | reverse complement strand
AGACTATGCCTACTCTGCGTAGCTAGCCTTACAGGAATGGCAATGTTTGCCGAAATCGAACCCCCACAGTTGAAACTTGAGACCTTGACCTCGGGAGAGAAATATGTCTTGTTCAACAAGGCCACTCCCAATGGTTACATGAGCCGCACCTCATGGGACGGCGCTCTCTATTTCCTCTCAGCTAACGACTCTCACTATGCCGATTACCAAGTAGAGGCCGTGAAGAATGAAGATGGCACATGGATGTTCAAGCACGACAACATCGTGCCCTCGCTCGTAGACGGGACCGACTCTATTGCCTCTACCAACTACATGTGTGTGCCCAGCGGCACGGCCAACGTAAACATGAAGGACTACGAAGCCATGTGGACCGTCGTTGAGGGCGACTACGAAGGTTACTACAAACTGATTGCCGGCGACTATAACAATACGAGTTCAATAGGTCTCCACTTGCACCTCAATGCAGGACAGCAGTACTGGGTCATCTCCTACCCCGGCGCAGGCTGGTATCCCGACTTTGAGGTTCTGTACGACGAAGAGGGCAATGCCATCTATGATGAAACATTGACCTATATCCAGATGGCCGACAGCACCTCGCTCAACTGGGCATTCGTGAAGGCCGAGAATGTAGCAGCTTATTCCTCATTCGCAACAGCCTATGAGCTCATCAATAACTTTGAGGTGTCATACCTTGAGATTGAGGGCTATACAGCAGGTTTCCAGCTCACAGCCACTGCAATTGAAGAGATGTACAAGAACGTAGAGCTCACCGACTCGGTAATCGGCCTCATCAAGAGCATGATCGACGCAAAGGTAGCCCTGTACAAAGAAATCGACGCAGCAAAGTTGCTCGCCGAAGAGGGCGGTAGCGCAGACCTCACAGCTGCCATCGAGGCAGCCATGGCAGTGTTCAATGCCGAGAACGATATTGAGAAGCTCGGTGCTGCCAAGTTGGCCATCATTGATGCCATGGCACAGCACAACCAAGGCCTCGGCGACTACACCTCGCTGGGTATCAACATGAGCTTCGAGGACCTGAGCGCTCAGGGCAACGGAACCACAACTGGAGTAGCAGCACCTCCTGTAGGCTGGACATTGATGCTCGGTGGCGACACTGTAACTACTATCGCTGAGATTCAGGCTCATGGCGTAGCCAACTGGTGCGGTGTGAACGACGACTGTGCCGGCGAGACAAAGGATGGCAACTACGGATTCGGTATCTGGACATCAGGATTCCCCACCGTACAACTGTCACAGACGATTGAGGGTATCGAGAACGGAACCTATATCGTGAGCGCCGCCATGATGGTGGGCGCCAACGGCAACGGTTCACGCCGTACCACACAGCGCTTATTCGGTAACCTGAACTCTACTTACTTTGGCGCTGAGCATGAGTATGACCTGTCATTGCTCGACAACTCTGAGGTATACACCTTTGCTGAACTCGTAGAGCCCGTGACCGACAGAGACATGCAGCCTATGGAAGTTCGTGCATACGTTTATGATGGCAAGCTCACCTTCGGTCTGCGCACCGACGGCAATGTAGCAGCAGCCCTTCGCTCATCTTCTAACTCAGCAGGTGGCGACGGTTGGTTCAAGGTAGACAACTTCCGCATCCAGAAGGTTGGCTATGAGGCCAATGACGCTTTGGCAGTTCTGGCACACTACGTGAATACCATGACCGCATTCTTCGACCAGGGCGGCATGATGGCTACAGAGATATACGAACTTGTAGAAAGCAAGATTGAGGACTTGGGCAACTACACTGAGGCAAACACCCAGGAAGAGATCAATGCTGCCATCTTTGAGGCCAAGGACCTGCTTGCCAAAATGGATGCCTCGGTGAAGTTGTATGCCCTGTTGGGTGCTGCGCTTGACGAAGCCATGACCAATCTTGATATCTATGTAGACATGCCTGGTGTAGGCTTGTACAGCGACGTTATCATGGAAGTAACCGAAAAATACGAGCTCGGCGAATATACCGACGACGAAGTACTCGCAGCCATCGCACTCCTTGAGCAAGCACTCGAAGACTGCAAGAAGTCAGAAATCCTACCCGGCAAGGACATTACTTATATCCTCAAGAATCCGAGCTTCGAGGATCAGTCTACACAGCCTGGTGGCGATAGCGGCGGCGTTGCCGATGCTCCTAAGGGATGGGACCTCGTACTTAACGGTGACACTTGCAAGACCGCAGGCGACATGTCGGCACATGGCATTGCAAACTGGTGTGCCATCAACTCCGGTGACGCTATCAGCGTAACACTCGAGGATGGAACAGTGGTAGAAAGACAGCCTACTGAGGGAGATAAGCTCTGGGGTATCTGGACCGCCAACATGCCTGAAGTTGAAATCAGCCAGACACTGACTGGCCTCCCAATGGGTACCTATATCATGACAGCCGATGTCATGGTACAGAACAACTGGGCCGGCGACAACATCACCACACAGCGCCTCTTCGCCAACGAGTACATCCAGATGTTCTCTACCGAGATTGCTCACGAGCTCAACTTGCCGGCCGACGCCCAAGACGCAGCTCAGCGCGACATCGACTTCCCCGAGGCTTCAATACCTTTCTTGACATACGCTGGCTACACATGTGAAGCAGATGACCGCACCACCGACCTGCTCCACACAATGACTGTTAAGTTTGCCGTAGGTGAGGATGGTATTGCACACTTCGGTTTCCGCACCAACAACGTCAATGTTGAAGGCATTTCACGTGACGAAGGCGGCCGCGACGGCCAAGGCTGGTTCAAGCTCGACAACTTCACCCTCTACTACGAGTCTGAAGAGATGCCTACAGCCATCAAGTGCATCGACGTAGAATCAAATGCTACAGTATCAGCAAGCGAATACTACACGATTGGTGGCCTCCAGACTACAGGCATGCAGCGCGGTATCAATATCGTTAAGCAGGTGATGAGCGACGGCAGCATCAAAGTTATCAAGGTATTGGTAAAGTAATCCATACTTGACATAAATAGTAGTGAGGCAATACCGGCTTGGTATTGCCTCACACTTTTTTTATATTTTTAGCATTAAAAAGCGTATCTTTTTACATTTATTTCGCAAGTTATCCGTAACTTTGTATGATTTTTGAATGTTGTACACTATTAGAATGAGAAAACTTGCTATACTTCTACTCTCGACAATAATTTTGGCCAGCTGTACGCAATACGCCAAAGTTCAGAAGTCGATGGACTATGACTACAAGTACGAGTTGGCCAAAGCCTACTACGTAAGAGGCGAATATAGCCAAGCAAGTTCCTTGCTCGAGGATGTGCTCGCCTATATGAAGGGCACCATGTATGCCGAGGAGTCATTGTACATGCTCTCCATGTGCTATTACAACATGAAGGATTATGTCACAGCCTCACACTACATGACTACCTACTTCAACACCTATCCCAAGGGGTTATATGCAGAGGTAGCCCGCTTCATGTCGGCCAAGGCATTGTACCTTGACACGCCCGACCCTCGACTCGACCAGTCAAGCACAATCCGTGCAATCAATGAGATACAGGTATTCACAGAATATTACCCCTATTCAACATACAAGCGTCAGGCTCAAGACATGCTTTACGAGCTTCACGACCGCTTGGTAGAGAAGGAATACCGTTCGGCCCAGCTGTACTATGATTTGGGTAACTATATGGGCAACAACTACCAGGCCTGCATCATTACTGCACAGAATGCGCTTAACGACTACCCCTACACCAAGCTACGCGAAGAGCTCTCAATGCTAATCTTGCGTGCCCGCTTCAGCATGGCCAAGGAGAGTGTCAAGGAAAAGATGATCGACCGCTATCGCGATACTATCGACGAGTACTACGCTTTCAAGAACGAGTACCCCGAGAGCAAGTATCTGAAAGAAGCCGACAAGATATACCGCGACGCACAGAAAGCCTTGAAATAACCAGAATAATAAATAATCAATATATAACAACTATGGATTACAAGAAAACCAATGCTCCCACAAACACCATCACACGTGACATGGCGGATTTCAGAGAGAAGACAGGAAATGTGTACGAATCTATTGCCATCATGGGCAAGCGTGCCAACCAGATTTCAACAGACATAAAGGATGAACTGAAGAAGAAGCTCGAGGAGTTCAGTTCTTCATCAGACAACTTGGAGGAAGTTTTCGAAAACCGTGAGCAAATCGAGATTTCTCGCTACTACGAGCGTCTTCCCAAGCCCACACTCATTGCAACCCAAGAGTTCCTTGAGGATAAAGTATATTACCGCAATCCGCTGAAGGAAAGCAGCAGCTTGGATTAAGGTTGCACTTTTGTATTAGTGGTTAGTGGTCAGTGAAGGGAATAACCAAAGACACGACGCTGACCACTAATTATTTTATACACACGTATCATTCATAACAAACGACAACGTATGAAATTTCATATTCACCACCTCTATATGCTGTTGACCATCGTGGCCCTCATCGTATGTATGTGCTCTCCTGCACTCGTAACATTCATTTATCAGGATATGACCTCAGTGGACCTGGGCAATTTCTCACTTCACTCCATAAGTGTGAATCCCCCCGCAGAGTCCTCTTCGGCCACACCATGTGCCTTAGGCATACTCTTGATTATCTCTGCTCTGGTCGCAGCTTTCACCATGTTTGTCAGCCTGTTCCAGAACTTCTCATTGCAAAAGCGCAGCAGCATCTTCAATTGCTGTCTCTTGGCAGGCTATTACATCATCCTGCTGATATTTATTCTGATTTTGCATGCCGACACACACCTCGTCAGCTTCAAATGGCAGCTGTGCCTTCCCTTGGTATCACTTATCCTCACTGCGATGAGTTTCTACTCTATCCGCATGACTGAGGCCAAGATGCTTGCCCGTGCCAACAATTTCCGTCTGCGCGACTAACGCAAGTATTCATAAACAGATAAGAAGCCGGCGCTCATCGCGTCGGCTTCTTTCATTATCTATCAACAGAGAAACTGTTAACCCTCCTTTGACTTGGCATACTCGCTCGGAGTCATGCCCGTAGCCTTCTTGAACACCTCACGGAAATACTTCTGGTCAGAGAAGCCTACGAGGTCGGCCACTTCGGCTACTGTGTGGCGATGTTCGCGCAGCAGTGTCTTGGCCCGACTGATGCGGCACTCCCTGATAAGGTCAGATGGAGTATGTCCCATGAGTCCCTTTATCTTATTATATAATGTCGTGCGACTGACACGCAACTCATAGGCCAGCACATCCACGGTGAAGTCTGGGCTATCAAGGTTCTTGCTAATGATATCCCTCATTTCGGCCAAGAGCTTGAGGTCATACTCCGTGGTTGCATCCGTCAAGTTCTCATTAAAGTTGTCAAGTGCAACCAGACGTTCCTGCAGTTGCTTCCTGCTCTCTATCAGGTTTTGTATGGTAAGCTGCAACACCTGCATATCGAACGGCTTCGTCACATAAGCATCCGCCTTGACCTTCAGGCCCTTCACGATACTTTGCTGATCCGACAAGGCAGAAATGAGCACTACAGCGATATGCGACAACTCTGGATTCTCCTTGATTGCCACACAAAGGTCGTCACCACGCATCTCAGGCATCATGACATCGCTGAGCACGATAGCCGGTTGCACAAGCGGCACCTTGGCCAACGCCTCGGCACCATTGGTTGCCGTATATACCCGATAGTCCTTACTGAAGATTCTGCCGAGATAGGCCAGCAGCTCAGGGTTATCCTCCACCACAAGCAGACGAGTGCGTGTGTCAGCATTATCAACTGCATCCTGGCTATCAATCTGCATATTGAGCTGTTCTTTGTCTGCTTCACCCGGTGTCTCTATAAAGATTGTATTGTTCTCACTATAATGCTTCTTGCCCAACGGGAAGGCTACATGAAAGTCCGAGCCCTTATTCACTTGACTCGTAACCTCAATTCTTCCCTTCATATCCTTCACATATCGTCCGATAGACAGCAGGCCGATACCACTTCCCAGAATTTTGGCATTCACGGCATTGGCGCCACGGAACAGCTGCTTGAACAGCAGTTTCTGCTCATGTTCGTGAATACCTATTCCCTTGTCCGACACATGGAAACCCCATATCTCGCCATTGCAATATAGCGACAGCACAATTGTCTTTCCCTCATCGCTATATTTGATGGCATTGGAGAGCAGGTTCTGTATGATAGAGTTGAGCTTCCGCACATCAATCCAAATGTCGAACGGCTCCTCTGGATGGATGAAGTCAATCTTCTGATGTTTGATTTCGGCCAACATCTTCCATCGTTCTATCTGCTTCGACATATAGCTTATGGCCTCATGGCACTCTACGCGCAACACACCTTTCTCTATACTCTCTATTTCGTAACGCATCACCTTATCGGTCATCTCGGCCAAGGTATTGGTATTCCTCAACGCAAGGTCTATGGCTTCTCTCTCGCTTTCACCAAGCGAACTGCTCTCGCTCAGTTCCTGCAGCGGTGCTTTTATGAGCGTTATGGGTGTACGCAGGTCATGCGCCGTATTGATAAAGAACCTCACCTTCTCATCCGAGATATGCATCGCATTGGACGACTCCGTATACTTCATTATCAGCATAACAGCAACGAGCAATATGCCCAGTTCTATCAAGATTCCCAGGAACGACAAGTAGAAGGGCGGAGTTATGGTAACCCCGAGTACTCGCTCGTCGAGAATTCCTCCCGACTCTTTCGACGTGGAGCGTATCGTCAGCACATGCTTACCCATCTTCAAATCATTGAGGGTAATAAAATTATCCTCATTCAGCTCGTGCCATACAGCATTTTTCAGATTGCGGTCGGTCGTCCATGAAATGATACAGTCCGACGGATATATATGGTTGACATTCTTCACCTTTATGCCTGCATTGCGTTGGCTGTTAGCCAACTTCAGACTCTTGGTGTCATCGATAGCCTCAACCAAGGGAGAATCCTCATCATCTGGAGCCACGCGCCTGTTCCCTATATACAGGTCCGCCAATATGAGCGACGACTTGTATATGTGAGGCAGGCTGGCTCCTTCGTGTATTTCAATGACGCCATAATCACCTCCAAACATCATCGTATTCCGATGGGTACGTATTCCCGAGCGTATACTGAAGTTCATGCCTTCAAGCCCCTGGTCACTGGTCCAAGTGGTTATTCGCTTGGTATTCTTGTTGAACCGCACCAAGCCACCATCCGAGCTGATGTAGAGCGACCCGTTGCCAGCATTGACGATACACTTCATGCAATTGTTGGTGAGGGCGCTGTTCCGTATATTGTATCTGTAGTAATAGTTCTGCTCCTCATTATAAACGATGAGTCCATCGTGATGCGTACCTATATATATAGTGCCGTCAGCATCCTGGAAGAGTGTATTCACCTTGAAGCGCTCTAGAGGCAGCTCTACACGTCGTTTCTCGTGCGTCGTTTTGTTGAAGATATAGAGACCTTCTTTCGTACCTATCCAGAGATTATCCCTGTCCTTGAGTGTGATACAGTTGATTCCGCCAAACACCTCGGCATAGTTGACCTTCACATTGCCGTTGTAGCTCACATTGAAGAGCTGGTTCTCACCACCCATCCACACGCTACCGTCCGATGTGTCCAGATACATTGTCTGTATATACTTCTCCGGCGCCATCATCCTCGGCCTTACAAAACGGATGTTTCTAGTAGCCTTATCCACGATGTATATACCCGAGGCATATCCACCGAGGAGTACAGTGCCGGGCGTCACCTCACACATGGCAAGGAAATAGTGGTTCGGATTGGGCGACTCGTCCTCCACGGAAAGCATGGTATACCAATGCTTCGCATGCGTATCATACAAACTGATACCATTGTCTGTTGCATACCAGAGGTCGTGCTGGCCATCCTCCAGGATACAGTCAATACCATTATCAATAAGCGTATTGCTGCTTACCTTAGAACGACGAATCCAGTTGAAGTTTGGATAGCTCTCATTACAAATGGTAAGTCCCTTAGGGTAAGAGCACATCCAGAGCTGCCCATCCATATCGATACACATATCGGCTACATTGTCCGTATTCATACGATAGTCGGTAGTATAGTCGGCCTGCAAGTATGGGGCAGGAATCAAGTCGTCCATCTTCATCCTGTACACACATGCCGCATTGGTCGAGAACAGCACCTCATCTTCGTTGAAGGGCAGGATTCTTGTGACACGCACATCGGGCAACACCTCCTGATGATGCGACACCTCACCCGTCTGCTCCCGATAGGCGATGATACCGGCATCTTCGGTGCCAATCAGCAGAGTACGATACTTCGTATTATAATAAAAGGTATTTACATTTATTCGGTTAGGCTGCAAGGCAGGTATCACCTCCAGCGTAATCCCGTCACCCTCCACACGACCAAGATACACATTACGCTTTGTTCCCACATACAGCGTCGTAGAGTCCAGAGCAATGGCAGCCGAGAAATCCAAGTCAGCGTTCTCCGAGGTTATTCGCAGCGGAGTACCCTCCCCTTTCCTCACATTATAGCAGAAAGCCTCATCACCAACAAATATCCATATATTGCCATTCGCATCGATAGGCGATACAGCGCCCTCCGAGATGTCGGCCTTGCTTGCATTTATCTGAGGTGAATACACCACTTCGAACCTATTGTTGCGTCGGTCATACTTCACCACACGGCCCAGCACGGTCACCACCCAGAGGTTATCCTCCACGGCATCATGAACCAAGCGGCAGGTAGAGTATTCGGTAAAGTTCTTACCGGCAATCTGAAAGGTATAGGTCGACATGTTCGTACCGTCGTATCGGTCTATGCCATTGTCTGTAAGGAACCACATGAACCCATTGTTCGATTGCTGCACAGCATATACATTGCGCGAGCTAAGCCCGTCTTCCAATCCAATATATTTATAGATCTGTCCTGAGCCAGGAATACACAACAGCGACAACAGGAGCAGCGCAATTCCGCGCATGTTTTTCATAAATATTGCTTTCATCATTCGTGTTCTTTATTTTGTCCGATAGTAGCAATAGATTTTGCAAAAGACAAATTTATACAAAATCTTCCGATATGAAGAACAATTGCAGCGAATAATTGTTCAGCAATTTTTCGAAAAGATTTCACAATTTCATTTTCTGCATCCT
>CANBEE010000097.1 GCA_947367415.1 uncultured Bacteroidales bacterium | reverse complement strand
TTCTAAAATATATACGATGAAGGCATAGTCCATGATACCATGTTCTACAAAACAGTAAAACGAAAGAGCTACTTCACCACGACCTCATCAACAAAGAGGAAGCCGCCGAAGGTGCTGCGGAGGGCTTGGTAGCGGATGTAGCGGGCTTGGGCGGTGCCGTCCCAGCCGAAGGTCTTGAAGGTGACGGCATCGTCTCTGATGACTTCATTATCGATGCGGTGCAGTTCTACAAAGTCCGTTCCGTTGTCTGACACGGAGATAATGATGCTGGCTGGCATGAATACGCCTGGGCCACAGATCTGCATGAAGTCGGCACTGACGGAGGAGATGTTGCGCACCTCTTCCAAGTCGATGACTACATCTACACCCTTACGGCCAAGAAAGCCTTGCCAGCGCTTGTCGCCATAGGTCCATCCGCCACGTATGCCATCGACCAAAGCGCCGTCACCTCCGGCAGAATAGCCTGGATAGTAGGCCGAGCCATCGACGTAGCTTACGTGCTTGCCTACAGCTTGATGAACGACAGGAGTATCGGCACCGGGACGATTGCCGACTTCGCCACGTAGGTCGAAGGGGTTGTAGCCCTCGCTGCGGAGACGGTCGACAGCCTTCAAGGCACGTGCATGGAAGTCGTCGTAGCACTTCAGCTCGGGCTGGCTCCACGCAACCTCTGCCAATGCCAAGAGGCGCGGATACATCATGTATTCCATGTGTTCCTCCGTGGGGATGTACTCAGCAAAGAGGTTGGCCTGAACACCATAGAGCAGGGCTGCCTGCTTGGCATCCAGCGTATCGGGAAGGGGGTCGTAGGAGTAGACTTTCCGCAGCGGAAGGTATCCGCCAAAGGCTTCGGGCTGGGTGTGCGGTGCATCCTGATATGCATCAAAGTAGCAGAACTCGCCCGGGGTCATGATGGCACGATGTCCCATGGCCATGGCACGGAGTCCGCCTTCGGGACCTCGCCACGACATGACGGTAGCGTTCGGCGCCAAACCGCCGTCAAGAATCTCGTCCCAACCCAGCAATTTGCGTCCATGGCTGTTGAGGAATGTCTCGACACGGCGGATGAGGTAGCTCTGCAGCTCATCGACATCGGCCAGTCCCTCGGCCTTCATCCTTGCCTGACAATGGGGACACTCCTTCCAAGCTTGCTTGGAGGCCTCATCGCCACCGATATGTATATACTCTGAGGGGAAGAGCTGCATCACCTCAAGCAATACATTCTCCAAGAAGGTGAATGTGTGCTCACTGCCGACGCAGAAGTCCGACCCCTTGTAGGGTTCTCCTGAGCAGGCCAGCTCGGGATAGGCGGCCAGCACCTCCTCAGAGTGGGAAGGCATTTCAATCTCCGGAATCACCGTGATGTGATGCTGCTGCGCATAATCCACGATATCGCGAATCTGCTCTTGGGTATAGTAGCCACCGAAGGCATTGTCGTCGCCCTTGTCGACATAGTGGCGCTCAGCAGCCCACCAGTCTTTCCACAAGGCATGGGTGCGCCAAGCTGCGAAATCGGTTAGACGGGGATATTGCTTAATCTCGATGCGCCATCCTGCAGCATCGGTCAGGTGCAGATGGAGGCGGTTGAACTTGTAGCGTGCCATGGCATCAATCTGCTTCTTGACAAAGTCGACATCGAAGAAGTGACGCGACACATCGAGCATCACACCGCGGTATTCGAAACGGGGCTCATCGACGATGGTGCCATAGGGCAAATGGTTGTCACAGTCAAGCATCTGCAACATTGTCTGCACTCCATAGTAGAGACCTGCACCGGAAAGGGCTTGCAGCAGCACTCCCTTGCGGGTAACCTCAAGCACGTATCCCTCGGCACTCTCCACGCCGGGCAGGGCATCGACCACGCGAAGCGCAATGCCGCCAATCTTGGGCTGCAACGACACTTGTGTGAGCTGCAACGGAGATTTGTCCAGAGCGCCCTTAAGGATGGCAACGTCGGCCTCATCGGCCTCGATCCATAGGGGAGTGTAGGCAGCAATCTTGAACGCTCCTCCAGGCATATCGGCCTTCATGGGAACGGGTATTACGCTGAGTGGCTGCGTCTCGCGATGGCAGCCCATAAGAGCCATGCCCAGGAGTACGGTAATGAGAAATGCGGTTTTCTTCATGATGCTATTGCTTGTGGTTACTATCTTATATGGTTATTATCTTATGATGGCTGGCTTCAGCTCGTCGGGCGAGCCGTTGGTGTACATGTCGACCTTAGGGCCATGGTTGGTGAAGAGGTCGGCAATGCGCGAGGGTTCCAGCGTGAGCTCCGGGTCAAAGTCGGGGCTCTGCATATAGCGCAGGATGGCACTACGCATCTGACGTGCCACTATGCGGCGGTCGAGATCGCGGGTGATGTCCATGGTTGTCATCAGCAGTTTTCCGCCCGACACGTTGGCCTCGACGAGCATACCGAGCTTGCGGCTGATGTGCCATGTGTCGATGGGCTGTATGGGCGACTGGTAGTGGGCGGGGAAGTCGGTGAGGTTCATCACCTGCGCCTTGTTGAGCAGCTCCCACCAGTTCAGGTTGCTCCAGTCGTCGGTGGGGAAGCCATGGGCAAAGAGCGGATGCGACGCATCGATGGCGGCTCCCGTGGTATGGGGCGGACGCATCTTGAACCAGCTGGTGTTCCAGAACACAGGCAGGTAGTGCTGAACGATGTCGCTACCATAGGTCACCTTGCCGGCTGCGGTGAGCAGCACCTTGCCGCCCTGCTTGAGCACCGCGAGCGCCTTGTCGTCGAGCACATCGGCTATGTATATGTCGCCTTCCGAGGGGAGCTCCTCGGCCGAGGGATATACCCATAGCTCCCAATGATTGCGCCCGATGATGGCTCCCTTTGCGTCGGCAATACGGATTGCCAGTGTCACCTTGACAGGAGCGGTGATGGAGGCCAGAGGCTGCACTATGCTGCCCGCACGGATATTCTTGCCCACAGGCAGTGTGCGCAGGGGCAGCTGTCCCTGAATCTCCTCGCCCAAGCCCGTCAGCGTATAGGTGCAACTGACCTCTGAGAGGGTTGCCTCGCCGGCATGATATACCTCTACGGGTATGTCGAGCATCTCGGCATCGGTGTAGATGAATTTAGGGAAGCGAGCAAGGGGTACTACCTCAGAGCAGAACTCGCGCCAACCATCTGCCGTGCAGTACCCCTTCTCCCGCCAATGAACATTGAGCACGCCCACCAGCGCACTGCCCTGTCCACTATAGTCGTTGAGCCCGAGGAGCTGGAATCCGGCATAGTCAGGGGTGCGCAGGTTGCGCTCCATCTCATACTTGTAGGCCATCGTCTGCAACTTGCCGCTGGCATGGAGGAAAGCCTCGGCACGGTCGGCCATGGCGTTCTCGGCGAGCAGGTCGCGGAAGATTTCAAAATTGCGTGCCTTGTAGGCACCCGTATATTGGTCTATCTCCTTCAAGTCGGGGAAGGCACACCACTGTCCCTGCTCGTGGGCAATGATGGGGGTGTTGTTGGGCACGGTGTCGAAGTAGTTGCGGGGGAAGGTGATGTCGGCAAAGTAATCGTCGGCAGCCTGCGGAGCGCGTGAGGTCCAATTCAGACCACGTCCCCCACCCTTCACATGGAACTGACTGCCGCTATCCCAAGCCCATCCGCCGCCTACCGATGCGCCGCAGTAGATACGGGTGGGGTCGTAGGCCATCATCTCGGCCACCCAGTCGTTGCAGTACTCGACCCATCGCCCTGCCGGCTCGTTGCCCACAGCGAACATCACGAATGAGGGGTGATGGCCGTAGGTGTCGATGATGCGCTTGGTCTCCTCCATGAGATAGGTGTCGACATATTGGCGACTACGCAGACGCACGCCATGGTTGGGCCACGAGGGTCCCTCGGGCTGCAGGTATATGCCCACCTTGTCGGCAGCTGTGAAGGCCGCTTCGGGCGGACACCAGGAGTGGAAGCGCACATGATTGAAGCCATACTCGCGGCATTTCCTGAACACGCGCACCCACGACTCCACATCCATGGGGGCATAGCCCGTCTCGGGGAAGCAGCAGTTCTCCAGCGTGCCTCGCATCCACACAGGGCTGTCGTTGAGATAAATCTGACGTCCGTCGACACGGATGTCGCGTATGCCGAAGGTCACCGTCACGGGCACTCCCCGGTACTCTACCTTGCGGCTATACACGGTGGGGGTGAACTCGCTCCAACGGCAGGTATCCTTCCCCAAGGGCAGCTCGTAGCGTGCCTCGTTGACCTCAATGCGCACAACGCCTGCCTTCACATCGGGCACGGCACGCACCCTGCTGATTACAGGTGCCGAGCGCAGCTCTATGGCTCCGACGATACCGTTCCAGTTGCCCTGTGTCTGGTCGGTCACGCTGTGGGAGTCCTGCCCCACACACACGTTCTCAATACCATTATATACGCAGATGGCCAGTTCGTTGTCCTCGCCGAAGGTCACGTACTGGGTAATGTCATACTGGTGAGGGGTGCTGAGCGACATCTGATGCCCCACCTCGCGCCCATTGACATAGAGGGTGGTCTCAATATGTGGACGCTCCAGATAGAGTGTCACGGGACGTCCCTCCCAAGAATCGGGCACGCGCACCGTCCTGCGGTACCAGGCATGACCCACGTAGTACTTGTCGGGGGTGAGGAAGAAGGGGAACTTCACATTGCCCTGCTCGCGGTAGCGGGCCAGCTGAGGACTGTAGTAATAGGATGAGTCGTAGGTGGAGCCCGTCCAGCGGGTGTCGACGGTCACATCGTGGCCCTTACCGTTGGTGAGCATGGAGCCTGGCAGGCTGACGCGGTCGTCATACACGGGCTGCTCGCCCATAGCAAACTCCCACTCACCTGAGAGGTCTATCGTGATGCGGGTACATGAGGTTGCCGCCAAGAGCACACACAGCAGGGTCAAAAACGGATGATGCTTCATAGTATTCAGATATTTTTTTTAGAGGGACAATCAGTTGGATGGACGGAGGAGCCGAAAAAGCGCATCCACCCGTCACTCAATCACAATGCGCTTAACCGCTTCGCCCGGAGCGATGTCGGCCTCGCGCGGGAAGTACACGGGCATATCCTTCTGCAGGGGGATAATGCGCAGCTCCAGCTGTCGGCAATCCTCGGGCAGACGCCACAGGCCATAGAGCATGGGGCGGCCGTTGTAGAAGTTGTCGGCTATGAGCTTGCCATTGCAGTAGAGACGGGCCACATCGCCACGGTAATCGATGCGCATGATGCGCCCTGCACGCTCACCCTCGGGGATATCGATGGTGTAAACGGCTGCAGCATCGAAATGCTCATCGCGCGGAGCCTCGGCCACCTTGTTGCGGCCGATGGTGATGGTATAGTCGGCCGTAGCCTCACGCACCTTATTGTATGCAACGTCCTCAATCACCGACGGTGCCGAAGGCTCGTCAAGGAAGAGGTGCGAGGCCGCATGGCTATCGAGCAAATAGATGTTTTCGTACACGGGAGCCTCCGTACCACGTGGCTTCACCCCACGCAGCACCTTGCCGTCGGCCATGCAGAGGGTGGTGGGAATGCCGGGAATCTGCTCCATATACACCTTGCCGTCGCGCTTGGCGATGAGCTGTGCCGTGGCGTAGCGTATGCCCTCCACATTGACGGGGAAGATGCACACGGTACCGGCAGGAATCGTGAGCTTGGGGAACTTCACGCCACAAGCTTCGAGGCGCACGTTCCTCTTGGTGCCGAGCGACTGCAGGCGCTCATAGTTGTTGATGAAGATGAAGCCGCTGCCGTCCTTCTCGCGGATGGAGTAGCGCAGGAAGCTGTCGTCGCCCTTCTCTATGTCCTGCGGACAGGGGAACTGTGCCTCCATGGGTGCCACGAGCTCGCCAAAGTCGTGCATGAAAAGATGCAGCTTACGCAGCGTGTAGTAGTGCGGATAGGGCTGGCCAAACTCGCCGAGCGGTGCCTGGAAGTCGTAGTTCTTCACCGGCATATCGTTGTAGTTGGTGGCAGGCGTGCGCTGCGTCTCGTTGAGCTCGCCGAGGCCCTCGGGGTTGGTGCCCCCGTGATACATGTAGTAGCCCAGCAGGTTGCTGCCGCTGCCCAGCTTCACCACGGCAAGCGAGTAGGCATCCTCGGGGTATATGTAGGGCCGACGGTGATAGGCTGTCATCATACCCCCACCAAGCTCACACGTGAAATAGGGGTACAGCTCATCCCCCTCGGTGAGACGCTCCTTCTGCTCGCCCAGCTGCTCCGTAGCGATAGCCGTAGAGGAGCGGAAGGCCTTGAAGTTGAACGCCTTGTAGTAGTTGCCTGCCGTCTCCTTCAACGAGCGTTCCCAGAATCCGTCGGCATAGTCGCCATAGAGCGGAATCATGGAGCCGAAGGGCACGGGTGAAGCCAGCTCGGGCCATCCCGTACGGGTATAGAAGGGCAGGTCGAAACCTATATCATTGGCAATGCTCTTGAGCCTCATCAGGTAAGAGCCGTGACCACGGTGCTCGTTGTCAAACTGCATGGCGATGACAGGGCCACCATCCTTCCACTGCAGGCCCTGCGCCTGAGTGAATATCTGGCGATAGAGAATGGTCGTATAATGCAGGAAGAGAGGGTCCTCGCGACGGGTCTTGCAGCCCTTGGTAAACACCCAGTCGGGTATACCTCCATTGCGCACCTCGCCATGGCAGAAGGGTCCCACGCGCAGCACTACTGGCATATCGGCATCGCGGCACACCTCAAGGAATCGGCGCAGGTTGCGCTGCCCGTCCCAGCGGAACACGCCCTCGGTCTCCTCAATATGATTCCAGAAGACGTAGCAGGCAAGTATCGTCACCCCGCCGTCGCGCATCTTCTGCACCTCGGCCTGCCACTCCTCGGCCGGGATACGCGAATAGTGCACCTCGCCCATGACGGGCATCACCCGACGGCCGTCAATGATGAGACTATGCTTGTCCCACTCCACCGTGGGCATCTGTGCCATGCCAGCCGTCAACGACAGCAACAACAGCAGTACGATACAAACTCTACTTTTCAGCATACGAGAACCTTATTAGTCGTTATAATTCGTCTACAAACACCACCTTATCAACACTATGCAAATTTACAAAAAATCTGCTGAACAGAGAAACTTTTGAGCATATATTTTCCGAGCATCAGCCATCCTGACGGGCTCTTTAGCTGCAAAGCGCCGCGTGGCAAGCTGTGGAGGGGGTTGGTGAAGGGTGATGAGTTGTGAGTTGTAAGTTGTGAGTTGTGAGTTGATGGGTTAGGGGCAGGGTTATGGGTTAAGGGGAGGAATGGGCAGCGTGTCATCTCGAAACGGAGTGAGAGATTCTCGGACAAGCCGAGCGCAAGCATTCCTCGCTTTTGCTCGGGATGACACAAAATGTTTGCCCTCAACCCCACCCATAACCCATCAACTCACAACTCACAACCCACAACTCATAACCCACAACTCATAACTCACTGACACCATCCTACCTGCATAATGCGCATTCGCCACGCGCGAGCGCAGGTATTTGCAGTCAGTAGTCAGTTATTTTGCTCTGTCTCGAAAGTGCGAGTATGTATAATAATAGGGCATTATTTAAGTATAGAATATACTATGTATATCCTATACAAAAATAATGAATTTTACACATGAACATTTTTTCGTCCAAAGTGTGTGCGCAAATAAACTGACTACTGACTACCTATTGCACAATCCCGAAACAAGCCCACCCGAAAGCATGTTGTTACACCACAAAAAAAACATCACAAAGCAGCCATCTCAATATCTGCGCATTACATCAATCGGGGACGTATTTTTCGCCGCATTTTCGGCTTTTTGAAACAACTTTTCATGCAATATCTTGCATGCATGAAGACGATTTCGTAAATTTGCAGTATATATTACAACCAACATACCCCACAACATGAAAAGACTGCTACTCAGCGCAATCAGCATGCTAAATATAGCACTGGCGTCACAGGCTCAAGAGAGCACCCCTACAGCGAACGACTACCTACAGGCCAACAAGAAGACCGACGCCACCCTACTGTTCAGCACCACCGACGAGGGTGTGAAGACTCCCGTGCTCTGGGGGCTCGACACGGCATGGCCCAGCGAAGACAATGTACGCCGAGGCACCAACCACATCGGCAAGGAGTATCTCGGCACGGGACGCGTGTCGTTCCAGCCCAGCGACCTCATCGACGAGAACGGCGAGCTGAGCGCCGCGCAAAAGAAGGACCTGAACAACCGCTTGCGCATCATAGCCCTCTCGGGAGTGAAGGACATCGCCCTCAACTGTGACCACGAGGTACTCTGCAGCTACGACAATGCCGAACAGCACCGCAAGAACTATGTGGGCAAACCCGCCGAGTGGATACGCTTGTTCAAGGCCACCGTCAACTACTGCCGCGACAAGGGATTCAACATCGTATCCATCGCCCCCTTCAACGAAGCCGACTTCACAAACTGGAACCAAGGCACGATGAGCGACTTCAAGGAGATATGCCGTCTGATGCAAGAGGACGAGTTCTTTGAAGGCATCCGCGTGAGTGGCGGTAACACACTCAACTGCGACGAAGCACTCAAGTGGTACAACGGCCTCAGCCCCTATCTCGACGAGGGCAACACCCACCAGCTGGCAGGCTCCTTTGACAACTATGCCAAGTTCTTCGAGACCGTACGCGCCAACGGACATTACGCCACGGCCGACGAGCTCCACAACGTGATGGAAGCCATGGTGGGCGTCGAGTATGGTATGCAGTCGGGCATCTGGTGGGGATACGACGGCCGCGCACGCGGACAGTTCTGCCAAGCCACCTTCGGTGAACGGCTTGCCTATGGCGAGGACCGCCCACACTGGACAGCAGCCTCGGTATACCGCATGCCCAACGGACGCATACAGCTCTTCGGCGGCACCTCGGAGCGACAGGCCAACAACTCATCATACCGCGTAGTGTCGAAAGACAAGGTTGCCTACTTCGAAGGCCACGGCCCCATGCGCGAGTACATCATGAGCCTGCCCGGAGGTACCGGATACCAGGTAGGCCAGACCAATGCCGAGCGCGTACTCGAGATACATACCGGCGAAGATGTGCCCCTCGGCCCCACCGAAGGCAAGTTCATCATCATGAACAAGAAGAGCCGCAAGCT
>CANBEE010000096.1 GCA_947367415.1 uncultured Bacteroidales bacterium | reverse complement strand
CTCAACGACTATGTGGCGCACGGCGAGATGGAGCGCGTGCCTCGCGTCAACGGCTGCTTCCGACCTACGAAGGGAAACTTCGGGAGGGAGTAAACGAGCCCATTGATACAATATTTATAGCACAACTGGAGATTTACACTTTATACTCCACAGTCCACTGAGTATCAAAGTAGTTACAACAAAAAGATGTACACAAACATTTACACTTTTTGTACATGTTGTGTACATCTTTGTACAGCCAGCCTGCTACTACATCGTTAGCCGCAATCGTGCACGAAGTGAACTATCGTATCGTAGGATATGGTAGCAAATTCGCGGCTGATTTCACTTTGCTCCCGGTGCCGCGTCGTTGCCTACCGATTCATTTGCAGGCTTGGCGGACTTGGCCTTCCTTGTAGGCAGTGCCACGCCCTTGACGGCATCTGTGGGCAGCAGTTCGCGGCGCAGGTTGTCGATGATGGGGTGGTCGAGTCCCGACAGGGCAGGAACCTCGGGACCTACGATATCCATCACGATGATTTCATTGTCGCCCTTCTTGAGCCAGCATCCCGGCAAGAAGAGTGTCTGCTGCGGACCTATCTGCCAGAAGCGGCCGAGGCAATGTCCGTTGACCCATACCAGTCCCTTGCCCCACGAGGACATGTCGATATAGGTGTCGCCCGTATGCTTCAAACGGTAGTGGGCACGGTAGTAGCCCTCCTGCTTGGCAGCTTCCACATGGCCGTAGTGGCGCGACTGCACGAAGCCGTAGTCAACGGGCAGTAGGCGCACCTGCCAATGGCGCAGGTCGTAGGTCAGCTGATGGCCTTGCTCCGTCAAGGCAATGATTTCCACACGCTCGGTGATGCCCTTGCGGTCGTGTATGAGGCGACTGTAGTTGATGCGTCCCATGGCTTCGATGTAGATGTCGAGACGCTGGCCCTCGGTGGTGGCGGGCAGGCGCAGCGTGGTCTCGTATCCATTGCCGCGGTAGAGCTGTCCTATGAGCTGGCCGTCGATGTATACGCGGGCATAGTCGCACATATCGGTAATGCGCAGCAGCGAGCCCTCGCCTACGGCTGGCAGTGTGGTGGTGTATATGATGGAGCCGTAGCCATGGTCGTACATTTCCATGGGCTTCACCACCTCCGACTCGATGGGCTCGGGGAGGTTGTCGCCCGCCATCAGTGGGGCAAACTCCGTGAACGCCACCTCGGGGATGCTGATCACGGGCAACGGCTTGGGCACAGCGGGCAAGCGGGTGTCGCTATAGCGCTGCAGCACCTCGCGCAGCTGGTAGTACTTCTCTGTGGCATTGCCCTGCTCATCGATGGGCGCATCGTAGTCGTAGCTGGTGCAATCGGGCACGAATCCGGTATTGTTGGCTCCTGCCCACTGGCCAAACGATGTGCCTCCATGGGTCATATAGAGGGAGAAGGAGATGTCATGCTCCATCATGGTGCCTATGCCACGCACCATGGGTTCGGAAGAGCGTTTCTGATGGGCTTGTCCCCATCCGTCAAACCATCCGCTCCAGTACTCCGAGCACATGAGCGGCATGTCGGGGCGCAGCTCCTTGAGGCGGGTAAACTCGCGCAGCACATCGGCGTTGGAGCCGAAGTTGAGCGTCCACGTCAAGTCGGGCAAGGCATTGTTCTCAAAGTTGCTCGACCAGTCGCACTGAAACATCGGCACGCCACCCCATCCGATGCTGCGCAGCGAGTCGCGCAGTTCGGCCATATAGCCCTTGTCGGTGCCATAGCTGCCAAACTCGTTCTCCACCTGCACCATAATGATGTTGCCGCCATTCTCCAGCTTGTAGGGACGTAGCTGGCGCTCTATCTCGCGCTGAAAACGTATGGCTGGTTTTATGAAATCGGGGTCTTGCGAGCGCAGGCGGATGTCGTTGTCCTTGAGCAGCCACCAAGGGAAGCCGCCCATCTCCCACTCGGCACACGAGTAGGGCCCGGGGCGCAGGATTACCCATAGTCCGTGTTTCTGGCACAGGCTCACGAAGTGTGCCAGGTCGCGGTCGCCCGTAAAGTCATATTTCCCCGGCTCCTGCTCGTGGATATTCCAGAACACGTAGGCACATATCGTATTCATACCCATAGCCTTGCACATCTTGATACGGTGCTCCCAGTACTGGTGCGGTATGCGCAGGTAGTGTATCTCAGCGGCCTTGATGACAAAGGGTTTGCCATCGAGCAGGAAGTGGCTCTTGCCTACTTCGAAGGTATGCACCTTCGGTGCAGCTGTCGCTTGGCCCGACATGGCCATACATAGCATCAAAGCTATGGTCATCATCCATCTCTTCATATAGGTTGCTTTCATTATATTTCGTATTTTTGTGTTGCTTAGTCAACTCCGATATTATTGTCTATTGTAATAATATATATACTCCCCATAGCATCAATCGCCGAAGATGAGCTCCAGCTCGTGCAGGGCAGCAGCCTGGCCTGCCTGCTTGCACACCTTGAGGATGACGTAGCGGCCCTTCTTGCCCTTCTGCACGGTAAAGCCATTGTCCCATGAACGGGCTTCATAGGTGCCCTCACGGCCTGTTCCGCTGATGATGGCATCGCCACGCTGGGCGGGGTCGTCGGTGACATAGAGGTCGAAGCCGCTGATGCCTTCAGACGCTATGGGCAGGGAGCAACCGGTGATGTAGCGCTCGCCCTTGAGAGTGATGAGCAGGGTGGCACGGGCCGAATCGATAGGTAGGGCACAGCGGGTGTGGCTGCGGCCATCGGTGAGGTTCGTAGCAGGATGCTCAGGGTTCTCACCATCGAGGCGTACCGACTGGTAGGGGCGCTCTACACGCAGGGTGCTGAAGAAGCACTCCTTGAGGCCTGGCACCTCGGCAGGGGCAAACTGGGGCGAAGCCATGTATTGCAGTATGCTGTGCTTGAGCTGTCGGGCTACGAGGCGACTGTCGGGCGAGGAGAGTATGTCGAGCATGCACACGAGGAGGCGGCCCTGCCCTACGCGGGTCTCCATGATGGCACCCAGCTTGTCGTTGCGCACGGGGTGGTCGATGACCTGCAGGATGGGGCGGTAGGCGAGCGGCGTGTCGTTGATGCGGGCGGCATAGGCATGTGCGGTGAGCTCCCACCACTGCCAGTCGGTGTGCGAGGCGGTGGGGAAATGGGCAAAGAGTGGATGCTCGGGGTTGCATACGAGGCCCATGCTCTTGGGCTGGTAGTCAAACATGAGGGTCGACCAGAAGGGGGTGGCGAAGGTGATGCGCTCGGCATCGGGCTGATGCTTGGGCACGAGCAGCACGGTGGCACCGGCCTCGAGCTGTGCCAGCAGTTCGGGCGTGGCCTCCTGGGCAATGAGGATATCGGCAGGGGCAGCAGGCAGCGTGTCGGGGTATGCCCACACGTTGTAGCGGTTGCTGATGCCCAAGGCGGGAGCCGAGAGTTGTATCTCGAGCTGAGCTGCATGGCTTACGAGATTGTCCAAAGCGAAGCTGAGCGTACCGCACGGGGTGACCTCGCCCTGAGGAAGGGTGTCTGCAGTGAGGCTGTCGGCAAGAAGGAGGTTGCCCCCGTGGAGCACCTGCCAGCGGATGAGCGTGCCGGACAGGGTGTGCTGCCCGTAGTTGGGCACCACGAGCTGGGCGCTGAAGGTCTCGCTGGTGAGCCAGGTGCGCTTGGGCATCTTGAGCAGCAGGGTGACATCGTTGCATGACTGACGGAACTCCTCGGGAGTGATTACTCCCTTGCTATCCCAGAAGGCATTGAGCAGACCCACGTAGGCGCTGCCCTGTGCAGGGTAGTCTCGCAGGTCGAGGATTTGGAAACCATCCATGCCGGGGGTGCGCAGGGCACGCTCCATCTCCTCCTTATAGAGGAGGGCGGCAAGGCGACCCGAAGCATCGACGAAGCGGGGAGCCATATCGGCCATGCCCTTCTGCTGGAGCAGGCTACGGAAGATTTCAAGGTTGCGCGGAGCCAACACGCCGGTGTAGCGCTCTATCTCGCTGAAGTCGGGGTATACGCCCCACTGACCCAGCTCGTGGCTGATGATGGGCCACTGGTCGTAGGGCGACTGCATGGTGTGTGAGTAGTCGTTGGTGGTGCCGGGACGCTCGTGGTTGTAGTAGCTGCCCATGCGGCGCTCGTAGCGGCGGCCGTTGACCCTGGCGGCGTGGGCCACCTGGAACTCATCGCCTTCGAGGGGGAGAAACTTGCCCATGGCCTCGAGGTTGGCATTGCTGGCATAGAGGTGGCGCGGGTCGTACTGCTTGCCATAGGCAACCCAGCGCTCGAGCACGGATGCGTCGCCCTTGAGTTCGTTGCCCATGCACATGAGCAGGAACGAAGGGTGGTTGCCGTAGGTATCGAGCAGGCGCTGCAGCTCATCGGTGAGGAAGGCATCGCGCAGACTGTCCTCCCCTACTCGAGTGTGTTCCCAGTTTTGCGAGAAGAGGGTCAATTCGGGCTGCAAATATATGCCCACTTCATCGGCAGCAGCAAAGGCAGCCTCGGGCGGGCACCAGGAGTGGAAGCGCCAGTGGTTGAGCCCATACTCCTTACCTATGCGGAAGATGCGCAGCCATTCTGCCTTGTCCATCGAGGGATAACCCGTGAGGGGGAAGCTTCCGGGGTCGTGCTCGCCGCGCAGGTAGAGAGTGCGCCCATTGAGCAGCAGCCTGCCATCGGCAGTAGAGAGGTCGCGGAAGCCGATGCGTACCTGCTCAGTGCCACGGCTCTTGCCGAAGCGGTAGTCTACGGTGAGGGTGTAGAGGTAGGGCGAATATTCGTCCCAGGGCTGCAGTGCCTCGTCGGAGGTGAGCTGCAGGTCGAAGTCTGAGGTACCGGCAGCCACCGCGATGCGCTCCTTATGGCGCAGCACGGCACGCCCCTCGGCATCGCGCAGGGTGAGCAGCAGCGTGCCGTTGCGGTGCTTGCCGGTGAGGTTGTCGAGCCTGCCGGTGACGCGCAGCGTGCGCTCCTGCCAGGCGGTGTAGCACTGCACATCCGACATGGCCACCTCGTCCTTGGCCTCCAGGTAGAGGTCGCCGATGGCCCCGTTCCAGATGGTCTGTATGCCGGGAGCGTAGCCATGGCTCCATGAGCCGAGGTTCACGTAGGGCGAGTTGTCGATGCGCAGCAGCAGCGTATGGGTGCCGGGGGTGAGGTAGCCGGTGAGGTCATAGGTGTGGGGAGCGCAGAGGCTGTTGGCCTCGCCCACCAGCGTGCCATCGACCCAGAGGGCAGTAGTCCACATGCAGCGCTCGAGCGAGAGCGTCACCTGCTTGCCCTTCCAGCTGGCGGGCACCTCTACCTCGCGGGTATACCATGCCGGACCTATATGCACTCGCTTGCGTGCCAACTGCCAGGTCTCGGGCCTACCTATATAAAGTGGTGTGCCGGCAACGTGTTCCTTGCCCACGCCCGCCTCATCGGTAGAGCCAGGCAGGGAGATGGTGTAGCGGTACTGGGCCGAGTCGGTGGCGAGCTGCCACGTGCCGGCAAGGCTGATGCGCTCGTCCTCAGCCAGGCAAGGCAATACGGCGGATAGAAACAGAAGAACCGCCATACACATGCGGCTATGCTTTACGATGCTTTTCATTATCCTCATACGACGAAACGTTTGGGTGAGATTGCAAAGTTATATCATCTTTTGCTATAATCAAAGCACAATAGCGCACACAGATAGGAAAACAGATGAACTACACAAAGAATTGCTTGCCTCGTATAACGAATAAATATATATTTGCTATACATAGCGAAGATACTCTCACTCGCTGAGAATGAACACCCGTCATGGTTCACCCAAACAAGTTTTGTTCGCCCGGCGGTTATTTATTCGCTCGTTTATTCGTATCTTTGCCTCAGATTAAATGATTAATAATCATTAAACTACATTTGCTATGAGACACACAAGCCTACTGGCCCTATTGGCGGCCGCAATGATGATGACATCGTGCACCACGAAGCGTACCCAAGGCCTTGACTTTGCAGGTTACCTGTTTGCCTACTTCGAGGGAGGCGGCGACCCGCACCAGCAGGAGCAGCTGCGCTTTGCCGTGAGCGAGGATGCCATGAACTGGCACGCACTGAACGGCAACCGCCCCATCATAGCCAGCGACACCATCAGCAATAGCGGTGGCATCAGAGACCCCTACATCATGCGCGGCGAGGAGGGCTACTATTATATGGTAGCCACGGATATGTATACCCACGACCCCGCACAGGGATGGGGCAGCAACCCGGGCATCGTGCTGCTGAGATCGGCCGACCTCGTGCACTGGGACCACGCCAAGATACACCTGGCAGACGACTTCCCCGAGAACTTCGGCGATGCCTACTGGGTGTGGGCACCGCAGTGCATTTACGATCGCGAGGCAAAGAAGTATATGATCTACTTCACCCTGCAGCGCAGCGACCGCCGCTCGCTCATCACCTACTATGCCTATGCCAATGAGGACTTCACGGGATTTGAGAGCGAACCCCGTCAGCTCTTTGCCGCCAAGTATGGCTCTATCGACAACGACATCATCTACAAGGATGGGGTGTATCACCTCTTCTACAAGGGCAACACGAAGGATGAGCATGGCCACGAGTACAAGAACGGCATACAGCAGGCCACATCGGAGAGCCTGATGGGCCCGTGGGTAGAGGACTTCAAGTATCTCGATGCCTATGCCGACACGCATACGGCCGTGGAGGGCAGCGGCGTATTCAAGCTCAACGACAAGGAGGAGTATATCCTGATGTATGACCTTTATGGCTCGGGACGCTATGAGTTTCAGCGCAGCACCGACCTCTACACCTTCACCGAGAAGCCCGAATCATTCACCAAGGACTTCTTCCCCCGCCACGGCACCATCATGTCGGTGACCGCCGAGGAGCTGGAGCGACTGAAAGCGGCTTATGGGAATTATGAGAATTTAGGCTGCGGCTCGGAAAAACTCAACTGACGCCAAACTGAGCGTATAGATAAGCTTGCTTAAGCTATACCGAAGTGCGAAGGAAGAAAACGTTAGTTAAATAAATTTGGAATTTCGCTCAGTTGCACTAACTTTAGTCCTGCTTTGCAGGCCTGAATTTAGGCTGCGGCTCGGAAAAACTCAAATAAAATTTGGTTTTTCGCTCACCTTGCACTAAATTTGTCACACGAATTAGAAGATTCATTTTTCATTCACTTAATTAAAATTAAGAAAACATGGTTTATTCACATGAAGTAGAACACATGTGTGTTGTAAAGAAGGGTCCTAACCACGGTCCCGCTCCCATCCCCGAAGAGGGTAAGTGGGTACAATCAAAAGAGATCAAAGACATCTCAGGTTTGACACACGGTATCGGTTGGTGCGCACCTCAGCAGGGCGCTTGTAAGCTCACCTTGAACGTGAAGGAAGGTATCATCCAGGAGGCATTGGTAGAGACTATCGGCTGCTCTGGTATGACCCACTCTGCAGCTATGGCATCAGAGATTCTTCCCGGCAAGACTTTGCTCGAGGCTCTCAACACTGACCTCGTATGCGACGCTATCAACACCGCTATGCGCGAGCTCTTCCTCCAGATCGTTTACGGTCGCACACAGTCTGCCTTCTCTGAGGGTGGTTTGATGATCGGTGCTGGCCTCGAGGACCTCGGTAAGGGTCTCCGCTCACAGGTAGGTACACTCTACGGCACACTCGCTAAGGGTCCCCGTTACCTCGAGATGGCCGAGGGTTACATCAGCCGTGTAGCTCTTGACAAGGACGACCAGATTTGCGGTTACGAGTTCGTACACCTCGGCAAGTTCATGGACGAAATCAAGAAGGGCACCGACGCTAACGAAGCCTTGAAGAAGGTAACAGGTACATACGGCCGCTTCACCGCTGAGCAGGGCGCAGTAAAACACATTGATCCACGTCACGAATAATATAAGGAGGAAAGAACTATGATTAGAGAAGTAAAATTCGAGAGCCAAGACCGTCGTATCAATCAGATTCTTGCTGCATTGAACGAGTACGGCATCAAGTCAATTGAAGAGGCCAACGAGATTTGCGACCAGTATGGTCTTGATCCTTATTTGGCATGTGAAGAGACACAGCCCATCTGCTTCGAGAACGCTAAGTGGGCCTACGTAGTAGGTTGCGCCATCGCTATCAAGAAGGGCGTGAAGACAGCTGCTGAGGCTGCCGAGGCTATCGGTATCGGTCTCCAGGCATTCTGTATCCCCGGTTCAGTAGCCGACGACCGTAAGGTAGGTCTCGGTCACGGTAACCTCGCTGCAATGTTGCTCCGCGAGGAGACCAAGTGCTTCGCCTTCCTCGCAGGTCACGAGTCATTCGCTGCTGCTGAGGGTGCTATCAAGATCGCTGCTAAGGCCGACAAGGTACGTAAGGAGCCCCTCCGCGTAATCCTCAACGGTCTCGGTAAGGACGCTGCACAGATCATCGCACGTATCAACGGTTTCACCTACGTACAGACCCAGTTCGACTACTACACTGGCGAACTCAAAGAGGTACAGCGCATCGCTTACTCTGACGGTCCCCGTGCAAAGGTTAACTGCTACGGTGCCGACGACGTACGTGAGGGCGTAGCTATCATGTGGAAGGAAGGCGTAGACGTATCTATCACCGGTAACTCTACCAACCCCACACGTTTCCAGCACCCCACTGCAGGTACCTATAAGAAGGAGCGCGTGCTCGCTGGCAAGCCCTACTTCTCAGTAGCATCAGGTGGTGGTACCGGTCGTACCCTCCACCCCGACAACATGGCTGCAGGTCCCGCTTCATACGGTATGACCGACACCATGGGTCGTATGCACTCTGACGCTCAGTTCGCAGGTTCATCTTCAGTGCCCGCTCACGTAGAGATGATGGGCTTCCTCGGTATCGGTAACAACCCCATGGTAGGTTGCACCGTAGCTTGCGCCGTTGACGTAGCTCAGGCACTCAATAAGTAATTAGTTAATAGCTAATGCTTTATATGGAGACATCCTTTCGGGGGTGTCTCTTTTTTATTAGATTATCTCCTACGAAAGCCACAGCCTATTGTGAATCGTTCAAATAGATTCAGTCTGGATAATTTTGTTTGTGACGGTATAAGCAAATACACTCTTATTTTTAGCTAAAAATGGCCACAAAAACACTATTTTGTGACGGTTTTGTGACGGACTTTTTATACCGTCACAGAAGTAAATCAATACGTTATCTAATCCATACAAATCACCTCCCTCCTATTTTTATATATAAAAGCTTGACAAAAATAGTTATTCAGTTGTAACAATGCAATTTTTCCATTATTAAACTTACCGACCTTACAGCAACTTTTCACACGTTTCAACTTAGCTTATAA
>CANBEE010000095.1 GCA_947367415.1 uncultured Bacteroidales bacterium | reverse complement strand
TAATAGTACTGTTTTTGGTAGTTTAATATCTGTTTTATCATTTTCTCACTGCAAAGTTCTTGCGCAATTCTGAAAAGATTCTGAAAAAATGACTTTTTACGAATTTTTTTGATTTTTTTCAGTTCGCTCTTTCAGGGTTATCTCTCCTAACAAAAAACAGAGAATAGATGTTTGTCACCTTCAAAGGAATAGGTAATATTGAGGTGGCTTGCCTCACATATAGCTTTGACTATAGAAAGGCCTAAACCATTGGAGTGTGTCTTCCCATGATGAGCTTTGTAGAAGCGGTCAAACAGTTTCTCCTTGTCCAGAGGCTGATTGTCGCCAGTGTTAGCTATGCATAGGGTTCCCTTCTTTATATAAATGTCTATCGAGCCTTCTGGGCAGTTGTACAGATAGGCATTCCGCATCAGGTTGCTTATGAGCGAGGTTATCAGTTCTTTATTGGAATTAAGCGTCCATTGTCCCTTCTCGTAAAGATTTACAGAGATACCTTTGGCCTCATATACCTCGGCCAGCATCTCTATCTGTCGGTGCAATTTTGCATTCACGTCTACCTCTGTACTCTCGATGAATTGATTATTTTCAATCTTTGATAGGAACAGCAAGGTCTTGTTCAGACGAATAAGCTCGGCCATGGTTTGTTGCATCTTAGCGAGCTCTATCATTTGTTGCTCGGTGAGTGCATCGTCCTCCATCATCATCTCTATGCGGTTCTGGCAGATGGCAAGTGGTGTCTGTAGTTCGTGGGCTGCATCCCCGATGAAGCGGCGCTCGCGTTCGTATGCTCTCTCTACACGGTCTATGCAATCCTTTACCGAAGCGTTAAGGCGTTGAAACTCCGTCACATTAGTGTCATTGTTGAGTGGTTGACGTTTGCCGATGGCGTAGCTGTCAAGATGGTCGAGTACGCGATAGAGTGGTCGCATATGTTTAACGAATGTCCATGCAAAGATGGCTATAATGGCTACCAGCATCAGAACAAGCAGTATGAAAGTAGCTATCAGAATGGTGCTGATGACCTCGTTGCGCTCATACACTGGAGTCATCACAGTGAGCTTCCAATGACTGCCGTCATTGTGTTCAAATATGGTGTGCATTACACGTGCTGGCTCTTCTTCACGTCGTGAATCAATGTATACATTTTTGAACTCATACTCCACCCGCTTGCCCATAGATAGCTCTGTTGATGACAATGGGCGGATGTAATAGGTGTTGTTGGAGCCATCGGTGCTGTCAGGGAGCGTCTCACCAGCGAGCCATTGGCGTATAATCTGCTCAGAGTATACCTCCAGCTGGTCGTCCACCTCGTCGATGAGTTCGTCGCTGAGGATAAAGTAGAATACGGTAGCCCATATAGTAAATATGAGAGCTAATGGCGCTATCAGACTGCGTATGGCATGTGTCGTGAGTTTCATGTTTCTTTGGTTATGGGTTACGGGGTATGGGGTAGTGGTTGGCATCCATCCGGATGCTCCCTTAATCTTTAATTCATAATCAACTTATATCCCATTCCATATACGGCTACTATCTCTATGTTGGTGTTCAATGCGGTGAGGCGTTTGCGCAGGTTCTTGATTTGAGCATATACGAAATCGTAGTTGTCAACATCGTCGAAATGGTCTCCCCAGATGGCCTCGGCCAACATGTTCTTGCTCACAATGCGGTTGGGGCGCTGCAAGAAGTAGAGCAGCAGGTCGAATTCCTTGCGTGTGAGGTCTACCTTCGCGTCGTCTACCCACACATCAAAACTGTGGGGATTGACCTTTACATTGCCATAGCCGATAAGTTGCTCGCCACCCTGATTGCTGCGGCGGAGTACGCTCTTGATGCGCGAGAGCAGTTCGGCCAGGTGGAATGGCTTGGGCAGATAGTCATCGGCTCCGAGATCGAGCCCCTCCACCTTATCCTCAATGGTGTCACGTGCCGAGATGATGATGAGGCTGCCTGTCTTCTTCATCTCCTTGAGCTCGCGCAGGAGGTTCAGTCCGTTGCCGTCGGGCAAGTTGATGTCGAGCAGGATGCAGTCGTAGGTGTAGTCCGATAGTTTGGTGAGTCCCGTGCGGTAATCGGGTGCTACCTCTACGATGTAGCGTTCCTTCTCCAGCGTCTTGCGCAGTATCTCTTGGAAGGAGAGGTCGTCTTCGATGATGAGGATTTTCATTGAGCTGAGGATATTGGGTTAATCGACTACCCAAGCAGGGTTGTGGGGTTTGATTTCTTTCGGGTCGTAATGCAATGCCTCGACATCGGGAATACGTATGTGGTATGTGCGTCCCGATTTGTTGTTCATCGTATACTCACGCAACCAGGGATTCTCCTCCTTAAGCTGGGCTACGGTTACGCCATGCTGGCGGGCAAAGGCCGTGAGGTCATCGATTTGTTGCGTAGTAGTGATTATCTCTTTCGGCGCTATGTAGGGGTATAGCTGCGAGCGACGCAATACGAATCCATAAGCTTTGGGGTTCTCCAGCACCAGCTTAGCCGTAAGGATACGGAACATGTAGCGCGAGGTTTCCTCGACGAGCCAGAGGTCCATCGCACGTGTGACACCCTGCTTCTCCAACCGACGTGATATCCCACTCTGTCCGGCGTTGTAGCTGGCAGCAACAGTCATCCAATCACCATAGAGAGCATACGACTCCTTCAGGTATTCGCAAGCAGCGCGTGTGGCTTTCTCCACATTGTAGCGTTCGTCGATGTTGACATTCACCTCAAGACCATACTCACGCCCCGTTGCTTGCATGAACTGCCATAGGCCAGCAGCTCCTGCGGGCGATTTTGCTGTGGGGCTAAGGTTGCTCTCGATGACCATCAGGTATTTGAGGTCGTCGGGCACACCACACTCCTTGAGTATGGGTTCCACGATAGGGAAATATCTGTTTGCCCGCTTTATCATGAGTAATGTCGTTTGGTGCGAGTAGGTGAAGGCTGTAATCTCGCGGTCCATACGTTCACGCATGTCAGCTCGGTTGAGGCGTATGACCTCATCGGCAAATCTCACCTCGGCAGGCACTTCAGGAACAACAGCCAATGCCGCTACTTGGGATTGTGGCAGCTCCTTGTCGGAAAGTTGCTGGTGGCCCATCAGTAAGGGTATTGATGCTCCGAATCCCATGAGCAAGGCTGCTGTCAAGGTCTTGTGTATTATCTTTTTACCAGTCATTGTCTTATTTTTTTACAAAGATACGCATAAGCAAGTAAAAAGCCAAGTTTACTTGAGCTTTTTGCAACGAGCGTGAGTATCTTCATGGTTTACCATAAAGATACAAAGAAACGAGCGAGAAATATGAAGTTCACTTCAATATTTTTTACAGCGAGTGCACTATATCTTCGCGGTTACCGCAAAGATACGCATAAGCGAGTGAAAAGCCAAGTTTCTTGGACGAGCCAAGTGCTAAGGCAGTCCTTGAGCTTTTTGCAACGAGCGAGAGTATCTTCATGGCTTACCGTACTTAGTAAGTACAAATGGCAATGCACACTTTGTCTTGCCAGGCACGGGCTTGCGATAGTTTGAGCACATGCTGGTTCATGATGACGAAGGCGAGGGTATGTCCGTTAGTGGCACGGGCATAGCCGGCAAGGGTGCTTACTCCCGTCATGCTACCTGTTTTGGCCATAATGCGTCCTCGCATAGTCTTGCCACTCATGCGATTCTTTAGAGTGCCGTCGGTGCCGCTGTGGGGCAGGGATGAGGTAAGCAAGTCGTATATCTCAGGTTGACTGTGGGCGTAGCGTAGCACATTGAGCAGTAGACGGGCATTTATCATGTTGTAGCTTGAGAGACCGCTGCCGTCTACGATTTTGTGGGGAGATGTTCGTGTCGTGTGGTCGCCATACAATGTGTGGATAGATGCGAGCAGGGAGTCTATCCGCACTACTCCGTCAGAAGCGGTAGCATAGGGTTTGCCGCTATCGGCAGCGAGATGATAGAGCAGGGCTTCGGCATTGAGATTGTCGCTTTCCTTGAGAGCCTCATGCACGACTTCACTGATGGGTCGCTCGACGTATGCAATGGGGCGTGCATCGGGTGGGCAGACGGCATAGCCGAAGGTGCTGGCACCTATACCGCTGCGTAGCATCCGTTCGGTGAAGAGGGCAAAGAAGTGCTGGTCAGAGGTCTGTAGACTCAGTTTACGGGTGCGTGGCTGGGTCACATTTCCTGTAATGGTGATGCGATTACTACCCTGTTGCCAGTCACGTGTGATGCGTAGTGGACCTGCCGATTCGTTGTGGCATAGGGTGCGGTTGTCAATCTCATACCATGAGGAGGCAGGGGTGCACACAACAGCAGCTGTGCTGTCCTTCACCGTAGGCCTGACGCTTATCTCCACACATCCCTTCTCGAGCAGCAGGGGTGAGTAGTAGGGTTGGAAGGAGGCAGGTGCATCGTCCCAGCACCAGCCACTCCCCCAATAGGTGGTGTCGGCCATGCTGACATCGGCCAGCACAGAGCCTGTAATGCTACGTATACCAGCATGAGGAATGGCCTCAATCAAAGCATCGAGGTCTGCCCCCGTGAACTCGGGATCGAAGCCACCCACAACGTAGAGGTCGCCATGCAGGATGCTGTCGACTCCCAGGAAACCTGTGGCACGCAACTCTGTACGCAGTGTATAGTCGGTTCCCAATCGATTTAGTGCAGCTACCGTGGTTATCACCTTTTCCACTGAGGCAGGGCGGCATAGCTTGTCGGTACGGTGCTCATAGAGCATACGGTCGGCAGTGAGATCATACACCGCCACCGAGGCATCAGCAGTGTGGAGAAGGGCATCGCCTAGCAGGACGTCGATGCGGGTAGTGAGGCTCTGGGCATTCACGAGGAACGATACGCACAGGGTAGCAATGATGAGAGTATAGCGTCGCATTAGTTCTCTATTTTGCCGATAAAGTTACGACAATATATTCGAATTATCAGAAAAAGAAGATTCAAAAACATATTAGCGTTAATTTTATAACAGATTCTAAAACAAATTCTGAAATTCTTTCCTTACCTTTGCGGTGTGAACCCCAATTAAGACGACAATGGTACACAAGTATGATTTTCTCGTTATCGGCTCAGGACTGGCTGGAATGAGTTTCGCGCTCAAGGTAGCGCACAAAGGTAAGGTCGCACTCATCTGCAAGGCAGGATTGGAAGAGGCCAATACCTATTATGCACAAGGAGGTATCGCCTCGGTCACAGACCTCACGGTGGACAACTTTGACAAGCACATTGAAGACACGATGATAGCGGGCGACCACATCAGCGACCCTGCTGCAGTAGAGAAGGTCGTCAAGGGCGCTCCGGCACAGATTGAGGAGCTGATACGTTGGGGAGTCAACTTCGACAAGAAGGAGAACGGCGACTTTGACCTCCATAAGGAGGGCGGACATTCCGAGTTCCGCATCCTTCATCATAAGGACAATACGGGTGCCGAGATTCAGACCTCGCTCATCGAGGCAGTGAAGGCACATCCCAACATAACGGTGCTGACCAACCACTTTGCCGTAGAGATTATCACCCAACACCACATGGGCATCATTGTCACTCGCCACACCTCTGGCGTCCGTTGCTATGGCGCCTATGTGCTCAACGAAGACACAGGCGTGGTTGACACCTACCTTTCCAAAGTCACCGTAATGGCTACTGGCGGTTGCGAGGCTGTTTATCGCCAGACGACCAATCCACTCGTAGCTACAGGCGACGGCATCGCTATGGTATACCGTGCCAAGGGAGTTGTGAAGGATATGGAGTTCATCCAGTTCCACCCCACGGCCCTGTTCCACCCCGGCGACCGCCCCTCATACCTCATCACCGAGGCTATGCGCGGTTATGGAGGCGTGCTCCGCACCAAGGACGGCAAGGAGTTCATGCAGAAGTACGACCCCCGTCTCTCACTCGCTCCGCGCGATATCGTGGCTCGTGCCATCGACAATGAGATGAAGACACGCGGCGACGAACACGTATACCTCGACGTCACCCACAAAAATTCTGAGGAAACTAAGGCACACTTCCCCAACATCTACAAGAAGTGCCTCTCCATCGGCATCGACATTACCAAGGACTATATCCCCGTAGCTCCTGCAGCTCACTATCTGTGTGGAGGTATCAAGGTGGACCTCGACGGACAGAGCAGCATACGCCGCCTCTATGCCATCGGTGAATGTTCATGTACAGGCCTGCACGGCGGCAACCGCTTAGCATCAAACTCGCTCATCGAAGCCATCGTATATGCTGATGCAGCAGCCAAGCACGCCTTGAGCGTGCTTGAGCGCTACGACTTCAATGAAGACATCCCCGAATGGAATGATGAGGGCACCATCAGCACAGAGGAACGCGTGCTCATTACACAGAGTATGAAGGAGGTGAACCAAATTATGGAAGCCTACGTTGGTATCGTACGAAGCAACACCCGCCTCACTCGAGCATGGAACCGCCTCGACATCCTCTACGAAGAGACCGAGGCCCTCTTCAAGCGTAGCAAAGCCACACGTGAGCTGTGCGAGCTTCGCAACATGATCAACGTCGGCTACCTTATCACCCGTCAGGCTATGGAGCGCAAGGAGAGCCGCGGCCTGCACTACACGATAGACTATCCGAGAGAGTAGAACGCAGAGAAGAAAGACAGCTTCATTATACACAAATCCCCGATTTCATCGCGAAATCGGGGATTTGCGTACCATTATGCAGCATAAATTAGACAGCTACCTTAGAAAAACAAACAGCCCTTTTCAAGAAGGGCTGTTAGATTTCTGGCGAACGCACTTCCCTTTTTTCAAGAAGGGCTGTCCGTTTTTTTGCACAGGCTTGATAAATTTTGTCTTTTCCTGATTTCAGTAGACGTTTTTTTTGCTTCATTAGCTGAAAAGATTTACACCTTTTCTCTAGCCATACTGGCGAGGTTTACGCTTTCTCTGATTCCATACTGTTCCGCTTGACATTTCGGTTGATGGGACAGCAGGATTTCGTCCTCGTTGTTCGGCAAGAATGGATGTCCCTCGACGGGACATTCATTCTTTTATGTGGGGAATCCAGAGTGATGGTTACAGTCATCATCCGCCCTCGTCGTTCGGCATGGCAAAGATATTCCATTATTTTCATTGTTGTAAGTCGCTTATGATGCATCTCAGTAATAGAAAAGTGGATTTTCCCGCCACTTTCACTCGCTGAAATTTGCGTTTTCGCTCGGTTTGCACTATCTTTGTTCTGTTTTAGGCCCTACCCTCAAGGAGGGCCACTCAAAGACCGAAAACATTATTGAAAACATGGAAATAAACGAAGAAATCAAAGCAAACGCAGCGAGCAATTACTCGGCGGAAAACATCCAAGTACTCGAAGGACTTGAGGCCGTACGCAAGCGCCCTGCGATGTACATTGGCGACATCTCATCCAAGGGTTTGCACCACCTCGTATATGAGGTAGTGGACAACTCTATCGACGAGGCACTGGCAGGCTATTGTAGCCACATCGAGGTATATATCAATGAGGATAACTCCATCACTGTACAGGACAATGGTCGCGGTATTCCCGTAGACTGGCACGAGAAAGAGCAACGCTCGGCACTCGAGGTCGTAATGACCGTGCTGCATGCCGGTGGTAAGTTCGACAAAGGCTCATACAAGGTTTCAGGCGGTCTGCACGGTGTAGGTGTATCGTGCGTAAACGCCCTGTCAACCCACATGATGACCCAGGTATTCCGTGGTGGCAAGATCTACCAGCAGGAGTACTCTTGCGGTAAGCCCCTCTACTCCGTGAAGACCGTGGGCGATGCCGACCGCACCGGTACACGCCAGCAGTTCTGGCCCGACCGCACCATCTTCACCGCACACGAATATAGCTACGACATCCTGGCCAACCGTATGCGCGAGCTGGCATTCCTCAATGCCGGTATCACCATCACCCTCACCGACCTGCGCAAGGACGAAGAGGGCAACATCCGCACCGAAACATTCCACTCGGAAGAGGGTCTGAAGGAGTTTGTTCGCTACGTGGACTCATCGCGCGAGCACCTCTTCAACGATATCATCTACCTCAACACCGAGAAGCAGGGCGTGCCCATCGAGGTGGCTATCATGTACAACACCTCCTACTCGGAGAACATACACTCCTACGTCAACAACATCAACACCATAGAGGGTGGTACCCACCTTGCCGGTTTCCGCACCGCGCTCACCCGTACCCTCAAGAAGTATGCCGAAGACACCAAGGCACTGGAGAAGGCCAAGGTAGAGATTGCCGGCGAGGACTTCCGCGAGGGCCTCACCGCCGTCATCTCCATCAAGGTGGCAGAGCCTCAGTTTGAGGGACAGACCAAGACCAAGCTCGGCAACTCCGAGGTGGCAGGTGCCGTGCAGCAGGCCGTGGGCGAGACACTCACCAACTACCTCGAGGAGCACCCGAAGGAGGCCAAGATGATTGTAGACAAGGTGGTACTGGCCGCACAGGCACGTATCGCAGCCCGCAAGGCACGCGAGAGCGTACAGCGCAAGAACCCCATGAGCGGTGGCGGACTGCCCGGTAAGCTGGCCGACTGCTCCGACAAGGACCCCATGAACTGCGAGCTCTTCATCGTCGAGGGTGACTCGGCCGGTGGATCGGCCAAGCAGGGTCGCTCGCGCCTCACACAGGCCATCCTCCCCATCCGCGGTAAGATCTTCAACGTGGAGCGCGTGATGTGGCACAAGGCCTTCGAGCACGAAGAGGTAAACAACATCATACAGGCCTTGGGCGTACGTTTCGGACTCAACCCCGAAAACAGCAAGGAGGCCAACTACGAGAAGCTGCGCTACTACAAGACCATCATCATGACCGATGCCGACGTCGATGGTTCGCACATCGACACCCTTCTGATGACTCTCTTCTACCGCTACATGCCCGAGCTCATCGAGAACGGACACCTCTTCATCGCTACCCCACCCCTCTACCTCTGCAGTAAAGGTAAGAACAAGCGCTACTGCTACGACGATGCCGACAAGGATCGCTTCATCGCTGAGTTCGGTAACGGCAGCGAGGCAGGCATCACCATCCAACGCTACAAGGGTCTTGGTGAGATGAACCCCGAACAGTTGTGGGAGACTACCATGAACCCCGAGACACGTCTATTGAAGCAGGTAACTATCGAGAACGCCGCTGCCGCCGACTACGTATTCTCCATGCTCATGGGCGAGGACGTAGGTCCGCGCCGCGAGTTCATCGAGAAGAACGCCACCTATGCCAATATCGACGCATAAGGCCACACACTATTAGAGATAGACAAAAGAAGAAAGGTTTGGACACGTCCAAACCTTTCTTCTTATTCTTACACCCACATCATTCCTTATCCGTGCTTTGCCTTGTAGGCCAGAGCCTGTCTCTTATACACATCTCCGAGCCCACGAGACTCGACGTCATCTCGTATGCCGTCTTCTGCTTGAAAAGG
>CANBEE010000094.1 GCA_947367415.1 uncultured Bacteroidales bacterium | reverse complement strand
GCCCTGAGGGGGGGAGGATGGGAGGATGACACAGTTGACACAGTGCCACAGTTTTACAGTTAGGTTTTTTTAGTTTCAGGTTTTCAAGTTTCAGGTTTTCAAGTTTCAGGTTTTCAAGTTTCAGGTTTCAAGGTTCAGGTTTCAAGGTTCAGGTTTCAAGGTTCAGTGTCCACAGCTTACAAAACTTTAAAGCTCATGAACTCATAAACTCTATTTTTTATAAACTCAAGAACCTGAAACTCAAAAAGAACTTGAAACCTGAAACTCAAAAAGAACTTGAAACCTGAAACCCCAAAAACTCCCCTCACACCATCGCCGAGATACCCAGTGCCCCGGCCAAGGCAGTGAGCACGGCAATGATGATTTTGATGATCTGCTTCCAGTCGGGTCTCATTACTCCTCAGTCAATCTATGCAGCTGGATACCGCTGGCAATGTCGTTCTTGAGGCCCTTCTCGGGACGGAAGATAATCTTGTGTCCCTTGATCATCATCGAAGGAGAGAAGTCGCTGGCAGACATCGTATCCTCGGAGAAACACTTGCTCTGGATGGTCACCTGCAGGCGGCCGAGGTCCTGCAACACCACTACCTGACCGCCAAGCAGCGCACGGGTGATGAAGGGCTTGATGCTGGCGAGCACAGCCATCGCATCGGCCTTGGTAACGGTAGTGGAGTAAGAGATGTCTGAAGCCAAGTCCTCGAACGTGTAGTCAGAGGTTTTCTGAGCCTTGTTTGAATAATAGGTGGTACCCTCAACGGCATTCTTGCCAGGGTTCTTGCAACGTGAAATTTTGTAGTTTATAGCCATAGTAAACGTGTGATTTAGGGGTTAAACAATACTTTTTGGTCATGAGAACGCACCAAACAGCCCTTTTCCGCAAAATGCACCTTCGTTTCGCGAAAATGGCCTATGTAACATCCTCACTACCTAGGCTTTAAGGCATTCTGGCAAGCGTTTTGTGGCCATTTTTTCACAAGCCAAACCCAACTGTGGCAACTGTGTCTGTGGCAACTGTGGCATGCCGGGATTTTGCGGGGTGGGAAAGAAGTGTTATCTTCGCAGCTGAAATGTTGTGAAAGAAAACCGACAAGTGCGATATGGACGTGTTACTCTCATCTGCCTATTTGCCTCCCATACAGTACTTCAGCAAGCTGCTGTGCGGTGGCAGAGCCTTTATAGAGGCGCATGACAATTATACGAAGCAGACGTATCGGAACCGCTGTGTGATACTGGATGCCAACGGACCGCTGGCGCTCACTGTCCCTACGGAGAAGCTCGATACCGACAAGTGCCCGATGCGCGATGTGCGCATAAGCGAGCATGGCAACTGGCGTCACCGGCACTGGAATGCGCTGGAGGCTGCCTACAGGCATACGCCATTCTTCCTCTATTATGAGGACGACTTCCGCCCCTTCTATGAACGGCGCAGGGAGTTTCTCTACGATTTCAATATGGAGCTGACGCTGCTCGCCTGCGACCTGATAGGCATCGGTGCCGTGCCTGCCCCCACGGAGAGCTACGAGGCACGTCCTGCACTGTGTGACCTGCGCGAGAGCATTCACCCCAAGCGCCCGTGGCAGGATGATGCGGATTTCTCTCCCGTGACGTATTATCAGGTCTTCAAGGAGAAGCATGGCTTTGTGCCCAACATGAGCATCGTTGACCTGCTCTTCAATATGGGGCCTGAGAGCATATTGGTGTTGCGCGACAGTACGGTACCGAAGAATCGAGGATAAAAAAACAGACAGGAAGGATATGAAAGCAATCGTAGACGACAAGATTCCCTACATACGCGAGGCATTGGCTCTGATGGGCGTGGATGCGGTGTATGTGCCGGGGGCCCGTATGGACAGGGCCCTGGTGTGTGATGCCGATGCGCTCATCGTGCGCACCCGTACACAGTGCAATGCCGCTCTGCTCGAGGGGAGCAGGGTGAGGTTCATTGCTACGGCAACCATCGGGCACGACCATATCGATGCCGACTACTGCGCTGCGCAGGGCATACACTGGGTCAATGCACCGGGATGCAATGCGGCTTCGGTGAGGCAGTATGTGCAGTCGGCCCTGCTGTTGCTGCAGCGCGACCGTGGGCTGAGGCTGTCCGGCGCTACGATAGGTGTCGTGGGAGTGGGCAATGTGGGGAGGCTTGTGGCTGAGATGGCCCGCTCGTGGGGCATGCGCGTGCTCCTGTGTGACCCTCCACGTGCCGAGCGAGGCGAAGCGGGTTTCGTCCCGTTGGAAAGGATTGCCGGGGAGGCCGATGTCGTAACGCTGCACACGCCATTGACCTATGGCGGGAAGTACCCTACCTTTCATCTGGCCGGTGAGGAGTTCTTCGGGTCGTTGCAGCATAGGCCCTATTTTATAAATACATCGCGGGGTGAGACTACGGATACACCGGCGCTGCTTCGGGCCCTTGAGCGTGGCGATGTGGCAGGGTGCGTCATCGACGTATGGGAGCATGAGCCACTTATCGACCGCATGCTCCTTGACCGTTGCTATATCGGTACGCCCCATATCGCAGGCTACTCGGCCGATGGCAAGGCAAATGCCACCCGCATGGCACTCGAGGCGCTCGCCAGCCATTTCCATTTGGGTGAGGTGCCAAGCATTACGCCTCCTCCCCCGGCCGAGACGGTCCTGTACTCGACAAGCCTTTCTGCAGCCTTGTTGCAGATATATGACCCGACCAGGGACTGTCGGGCTCTACGTGAACACCCCGAGAACTTTGAGCTTCTGCGTGGCGATTATCCCTTGCGCCGCGAGGAGCAGGCCTATTCCATAAGAATCATGTAGGGAGGGAACTGTAAGTTTTTCAACCTTGTGGTTGGATATTAAAAAATATTATGTACTTTTGCACAGATTAACTTAAAAAACACGAGTATGAAAAAGATTACATGTATGGCCATTATGGTAATGGCACTTTTCGTAGTTGTTCCTGCACAAGCACAGTTCAGCTGGGGTATCAAGGGCGGTGTAAACATGGTCAGCAATGATTTGTCGAACTTGTCAGGCATTGTACAGGACAAGGCACAGATCATGAACAAGGATAACTACACAGGATTCTTTATCGGTCCCAAGGCCGAGCTCCGCGTGCCCATCCTCGGCTTCGGCATCGAGGCTGCTGCCCTCTATTCACAGAAGGGTATGAGCGTAGGCGATAATGAGACTTTCAAGCAGAATAGCTTCCAGATTCCTTTGAACATCAAGTACAGCTTTGGACTGGGCAATGTAGCCAATGTATTTATTGCTGCAGGTCCGGAGTTTGGTTTCAACGTGGGTGAAACAACCAAGGTATTCAACAATGTTCAGTTCGACGATGTGACAGGTGTTACTGCAGGTGATGTCTCTGCCTATGTATTGGAGAAGTCAACATTGAGCATCAACATCGGCTTGGGTGCTACATTGCTCAACCATCTTCAGGTTGCTCTCAACTATAATATGCCTTGGGGTAAGACCGGAGAGTTCCAATATATCGATGCCTCAGAGATTGAGAATGCCGAGAACTTGAAGAATGGCCAGAACATTTCAATCAATGCGTTCGAGAAGCTGAGCGGCACTATAGACAAGGCTAAGCAAGCTACAGCAAATATCAAGGCTGGAACAGTACAGGTTTCAGTAGCTTATCTGTTCTAATTCAAGAATACATAAAAAGGGGAGAGAGGAGGTAGCATTATCTCCTCTTTTTTTGGGTGTAAATTTGCTGTCCCGAACATTCTTTTTTGTAACTTCGCGCAATAATGCAATGCTACGTTGATGTCATACTGCCCCTCCCGCTGGCCGATAGTTACACCTATCTGCTGCCAGAGTCATATGCCGAGGCGGTGAAGACGGGTAGTAGGGTAGTAGTGCAGTTTGGCCCTAAGCGTTACTATACGGCTATTGTCATACGCAAGCATACCGAGAAGCCACAAGGCGACTATGAGCTGAAGGAGGTGAGCGAGGTGCTTGATTATGCACCTGTCATACAGCCACTGCAACTGAAGCTGTGGAGGTGGATTGCCGATTATTATATGTGCTCTGTAGGAGATGTCTATAAAGCAGCGTTACCCTCGGGGCTGAAGATCGAGAGTGAGACGATAGTAGAGCTTAACGATGACTTTGTGGCCGAAACGCCTCTGCGCGATAAGGAACAACTGGTGCTGGATGCATTGCTCCTCAACCCCAAGCAGCGAGTGCTCCAGCTTGCCAAGAGCTGTGGCCTCAAGAATAGCATGCAGGTCATTAAGTCCTTGTTGGACAGGGAGGCTATCCGTGTCGACGAGGCTATGCGTCAAGGGTATAAGCCTAAGAGTGAGGCCTACATACGTCTGTGTGATGCTTATCGCTCAGAGCTGGCGTTGAATGAGGCGTTGGCAGCTCTCAAGCGTGCCGTCAAGCAACAGCAACTCCTGCTGTGCATGCTTGGGCTGATGGGAGGCGAGGGGCAGGATGGTGCATACACAAAGGGTGTCCCACGCGGTGTGTTGCTTAAAGAGAGTGGCATGAGTGCTACTGTGCTCAATGCACTTATAGCAAAAGGTGTTGTTGAGAGCTATGCCGTAGAGCTATGCCGTCTGAACACTTCCGACACTGCCCCTACGGCAAAGAGCCTGATACCGCTCAGCCCTCATCAGCAAGATGCGTTTGACGCAGTTGTTGCTTCGTGGACCAGCCACGATGTGTGCCTGCTCCATGGTGTCACCTCAAGCGGTAAGACAGAGGTGTACATCCATCTTATCGATGAACAGCTGAGGCAGGGGCGTCAGGTACTCTATCTTGTGCCCGAGATTGCTCTTACGCAGCAGATGACCGATCGCCTGCGCCGAGTCTTTGGTTCACGCCTGGGGGTATATCACTCCAAATTCTCCGATGCCGAGCGTGTGGAGATATGGCATAAGCAACTCTCCGATACCCCCTATGATGTAGTGCTCGGGGTACGCTCGTCGGTCTTTCTCCCCTTTCAGAATCTTGGACTTGTCATTGTAGATGAGGAGCACGAGACCACATACAAGCAGCAAGAGCCCCCGCCGCGCTATCATGCCCGCAGCGTGGCAGTGATGCTTGCAGCTTATCATAAGGGCAAGGTCCTGCTCGGCACAGCCACTCCCTCTATGGAGAGCTATTATAATGCCCAGAGCGGCAAGTACGGACTGGTGCAGATGACCGAGCGCTTCGGACACGTACAGCTTCCCCATATCGAGGTGGTAGACCTCAAGGAGGAGTATCGCAAGAAACGCATGTATGGCCCTTTCTCCACGGTGCTGCACGATGCCATGTCTGAAGCCTTCTCGCAAGGCCGCCAGGTCATCCTTTTTCAGAACCGCCGTGGCTATGCTCCTATGCTTGAGTGTAGTGCATGCGGTTGGGTGCCCCGTTGTGATCGTTGCGATGTGAGCCTTACCTATCATCGGGGGATGCACCAGCTCATATGCCACTATTGTGGCAATATATACAATGTCCCCATCAAATGCCCGTCGTGTGGAGGTAAGGCGTTTGGCAAGCATGGCATGGGCACCGAACGTATCGAGGAGGAGGTCAACCGTTACTTCCCCAAAGCCCGTGTCGCACGTATGGATCTTGATACTACGCGCACCAAAAGCGCCTATGAACGTATATTGGCCGATTTTGATGAGGGAAAGACCGATGTGCTTATTGGCACGCAGATGGTGTCCAAGGGTCTTGACTTTGCCAACGTCCATGTGGTGGGTATCATGAATGCCGATACTATGCTCAACTTCCCCGACTTCCGTGCCTATGAACGCTCCTACCAGCTGATGGCGCAGGTCGCAGGTCGTGCAGGCAGGCGTGGCGAGCAGGGACTTGTGGTGTTGCAGACCCGCAATGTAGACCTGCCTGTTATCCGCCAGGTCATGGAGCATGACTATGCTACTCTCTATACCGACCAGATGGCTGAGCGTGACCTTTTCCGCTATCCACCTTTCTGCCGGCTGATATATATATATGTAAAGGGTAGGGACGAGGCCACAGTCGGTCATGCAGCTGATGCTATGGCACAAGGCCTGCGCCAGTATTTCGGTACTCGCGTGCTTGGTCCTGAGCCTCCTGCTGTAGCACGTGTGCAGGGGCTTCATATACGCAAACTCATGCTTAAGGCCGAGTCTGCTCTGGGTGTATCACAGGTAAGGCATTACTTGCACCAGGTGCAACAGACCATTGCGAGTCAAGGCCTGCTCCACGGAGTGATGCTGTATTACGATGTGGACCCGTATTGATCCTCAACGCCAGTTATAAGACCGCTTCTTGCTCCTGCCTATCGCTTAAGCTCAGGGTAGCTGATGCGTGTGTGGTACACGGTGCGGAGCTTCTCCTTGAACACGTTTTTGATGTCGGTGATGTCCTTGAATGTTATGGGGCACTCCTTAAAGTGTCCTTCTGCCACTTGTCCGTCCACCACACGGTCCACTAAGTTGCCAATGCTCTCCTCGGTATATTCAGGCAGGCTGCGTGAGGCTGCTTCTACGGCATCGGCCATCATGAGGATGGCTGTCTCCATAGAGAATGGTTCGGGGCCTGGGTAGGTGAAGATGCTCTCATCGACCTCCTCATTGGGGTGTTCATTCTTGTAGGAGATGTAGAAGTATTTTGCTTTGCTGCATCCATGATGGGTAGCGATGAAGTCCTTGATGGCAGCTGGCAGGGCATGCTTCTCGGCCATGCGGAGCCCGTCTGTTACGTGGTTGATAATGATTCTTGCGCTTTGCTCATAGGGGAGACAAGCATGCGGATTGGTATTACCCTGGTTCTCGGTAAAGAATACGGGATTCTCCATCTTGCCGATGTCATGATACATGGCACCTGTACGCACCAGCAGACTGCTGGCACCAACCTTTTGTGCCGCTGCAGCAGCAAGGTTCGATACCTGTATGGAGTGTTGGAATGTGCCGGGAGCAGCCTCGGAAAGCTGGCGCAGCAGCTTGATGTTGAAATTCGAGAGCTCCATAAGAGTAACGTCGGAGGTGAAGCGGAAGAATTTCTCATAGAGCAACATCAATGGGTAGGTAAAGAGCAACAGCACTCCATTGAGCAGGAAGTGTATATACATACGCTTGTTGAACATGGCAAACGTGCTCTTCGTGATGAGCTCGTAGCCGAAGAATACAAGGCAGTAGCAGGCAGCCACCACCAAGGCTACGCGGAAAATCTGTACACGCTCGGTGAGTTCGGTAAGCGAGTATATAGCAGCGATACCTGCTATGAGTTGTAGCAGCACGAATATGAAGGGGTCAGGAACGATGAGCGAGATGATGAGTGTGATGAAGGTGTGGGTGATGAAGGCAGTACGCGAATCGAGGAAGATATTGATCATCACCGGTGCCATTGCCAGAGGGATAATCATAAGCGCTCCTCCATTATCGAGTATCCACGATGTGATGACTGGGAAGATTGTCAGCTGCGTCAGGAGGAAGAGCAGCTTATTGCGCTCCATGAGGTAGTTGCGGCGATAGTTCACGAGATACATCACATAACCTCCGATGAGCAGTACGATGAGCAGCACCTGCCCGATGAAGGTCATCTGTATACCACGTTCGTCGACACGTTTGTTCAGCTCCTGCTGGTACGAGAGCAATGTCTGGTAATGATCCTCATCGACCATGTCGCCTGCTCCGATAATCTTTTGGTCCTTTTGTATCACCTTGCTGGTAAGCGATATCGTCTCTAACGCTTCGTTCAAGGCCGCTTCCGATTTCGCCTCGTCGTAATGCAGATTAGGCTGTATGTAGTCGTTGAGATTGCAGCTCTGCAGCGCATGGCGTCCCCATAAGGTTGTGTCGGTGCTCATTATATACTCATAGGCTTGCTGCACGGTGTAGAGCTCATCGATGGGCCTTGGTGTAGCTACATTCTGCTTGATGAGCATGATGTTGCTGATGCTGTCGGCCTGCAGGCGGCTGAGGTCGTTGCTGCTGATAATGCCATGGCTATACAGCTCGGTAAGCCTTTTGCTCACCTGACGGCTCAGTATGGGGCTTACTAGCAGATACAGTTCCTGCTTGTAGGCAGCCTCAAAGGCGCTCTGGGCTTCGCTGCCTTGGTTGATGTCCAATGTGTAGTAGGGACGCTGGGCTGATACTACAGCGGCACGTTCCTCTTGCAATGCTTTCTCGCTCTTGTATACAGCAAAGCTGAAGGCGGAGGTCAATTGTTCGTGACGCCAAGGTTCGCCCTCAGTAAAGTTAAGACTTACAGCCTCCTTACGCGGCAGGAAGACGCTTATGATGATCGTGGCTGCTACGAATGCGGCAGCGATGAACAAATATGATTTTGTAGTCTGTTTCATAACATAGCACACTAAAACGGCGCAAATTACGAAAAATCTTTGACATCTCCTATTTTTGTTCTAAGATTTTGTCGTACCTTTGCCTCACTAAACACTAAACATTAAACTCTAAACAGAGATATATGACCGAAAGAAGAGTAAGAGTGCGCTTCGCGCCCAGTCCTACGGGACCCTTGCATATCGGCGGTGTGCGCACTGCCCTGTACAACTATCTGTTTGCCCGCCAGCATGGTGGCGACTTCATCTTCCGCATCGAGGATACCGACTCAAACCGTTTCGTGCCCGGTGCCGAGGAGTACATCATCGAGTCGTTCCAGTGGCTCGGCCTCGCCTTCGATGAAGGTGTAGGTGTAGGTGGTGACCATGGCCCCTACCGCCAGTCGGAGCGTCGCGACATCTACAAGAAGTATGTGCAGCAACTACTCGAGAATGGCAAGGCCTACATGGCGTTTGATACCCCCGAGGAGCTGGAGGCCAAGCGTGCCGAGATAGCTAACTTCCAGTACGATGCAACCACCCGCATGCAGATGCGCAACTCGCTCTCACTCCCCAAGGAGGAGGTCGATGCCCTGCTTGCCTCTGGTCATCAGTATGTGGTGCGCTTCCTCATCGAGCCAGGTGTAGAGGTACACGTCCACGATATCATCCGTGGCGAGGTAGTAATCAATTCTTCTGTACTCGACGATAAGGTGCTCTACAAGAGTGCCGACGAGCTGCCCACCTACCACTTGGCCAACATCGTTGACGACCACCTCATGGAGGTATCACATGTTATCCGTGGCGAGGAGTGGTTGCCCTCAGCACCGCTCCACGTATTGCTCTACCGCGCTTTCGGTTGGGAAGACACTATGCCCACCTTTGCCCACCTGCCCTTGCTGCTCAAGCCCGAGGGTAACGGCAAACTGAGCAAGCGCGACGGCGACCGCCTGGGCTTCCCCGTGTTCCCCCTCGAGTGGCACGACCCCAAGACCGGCGACATCTCTTCAGGCTATCGTGAAAAGGACTATCTGCCCGAGGCCGTAATCAACTTCCTCGCTCTGCTTGGCTGGAACCCCGGTAACGATCAGGAGAAGATGACCCTCGACGAGATGATTCAGCTCTTCGACCTCTCACGCTGCTCAAAGGCCGGTGCCCGCTTCGACTATAAGAAACTCGTATGGTTCAACCACGAATATATCCTCTCAAAGGACGATGCCGACATCGCCCGCCTCTTCGAGCCCATGTTGCGTG
>CANBEE010000093.1 GCA_947367415.1 uncultured Bacteroidales bacterium | reverse complement strand
CCTCCGCGGAGGCAATTTGTCACCTCCGCGGAGGAAAAACATAAAGAAACGCCCTTCACGACGGAAGGGCTGTTTCTTTTTCACTGTTCTCTTAGAACTATAACGCTGATTTATCCTTCAGCACGGGAATGTTTATCATCTGCCCTATGGCAACGTGATTGTAGTCCTTCATCCAGTTGTACTTCACGATGTAGGGCCACAGACGTTTATCGCCATAGTACTTCTTGGCAAGCTGTATGATGGTTTCGCCGCTTCTCAATTGGTGAGTAACGAGGGTGCCATCGATGACATAGTCTGTGGTATCGGCAGGAGTGATGTCCTTGATGTCTTTTGCTTCGAGAGTTTCTGTCAGGGTCACGATGCATATCTTGCCATCTGCCGCTAGAGCTGTAGCAACGGGGGCGTTGGCTGGCTCGGCAGTCTTCTGCGCTTCCTGCTCTTTTACGTCTGCTGCAATCTCGCCCCTACCCGACTCTTCTGGCTTTGCAGCCACAACGTCCTCCTTCTTCTGAGTAGGAAGCTTAGTCTGGACTTGGGGCTCATCGGCCCACTCCTCACCAAGCTCTTCTCTCAGGTTCGGATTTACCATCATGTTGTTGGGGGCATCGAACTTTTCATAGTATTCATCGGATTGCGTAAACAGGTCTTTAGCCGTATAATAATACAAACCTAAGGCGATGGCTATCAGCAGGATGACAACAATCCATCCAAGGATTCCGCGCTTGGCGGGTTTCTCAGAGGCTGTATTGGCACTCTCAGATGTAGCGTCCAATACAGGCTCCTCCTCTTGCTGGGGAGCAGTGGCAGGAGCCTCCTCTGGCTCTGAGGCCTCTTCGGCAGGCGATGGCTCGGGAGCTACAACCAAAACTTCAGGTTCCTCTACAGACTCCGTTGCTGCGGGTGCGTCCTCCTCTGTGGTAACTTCTTCGGCCGGTTGTATATCCTCTTCCTCTTTGTCTTCGGTGTCTACTTCCGATAAAATGGGGGATTCTTGTTCTTCGGCAACGGGTACCTCTTGCTCTGTTATTGTAGCCTCTGCAGCGTCCTCAGCATTACTGTTCTCGACAACCTCTTCCTCGGCAGTCATATCGGAAGATATGGGTTCTTCTTCGGCAGGGGTCTCTACAACAGGCATCTCTGTAACAAGCTCTTCTATTACAGGCTCTTCAGCAACAGGCGCTTCCACAATGGGTTCCTCAACTGCGGGCTCCTCCACCATGGAGACTTCTGCAATAGGTTCCTGGTTCTGCTGGGGGGCTTCTGACCCCTCGGCTCTCGCCTCCTCCTCTGCCACTAGCAGTTCTTCCTCTTCACTTGGATATCCATCGTTGAGTTCGGTGGGCTCAAAGTGAGCAAACGGACGATTGACGAACTCCTTCATGGCGCTGTCGGGAGTGAACGAGACCTTGCGATGTCCCTTGATGGTGATGCGCTCTCCTGTGTTGACATCCACACTACCACGATCGCTTACCTCCATCAGCTTGAAGGTGCCCAATCCCTTAATCTTCACGAGATTGTCTTCTTGCAAACCCTTATGAATGGTGTCGACTATGGCGTGAACGAAGTTATCAGCAGCATCCTTGCTCATTCCTGTTCGTGCGGCCAGCTCCTCTATGATGTTTGTCAGTGTTATCTTTGCCATACGAGTTGCTTATTCTGCATTATACTTATCTTTCAACACATTGCTTTGCTTGAAGCTTAGCACCAACTTGGGCGGTATGAGGTAGCGCTTGCCAGTGGTCGGGTTCACCGATATGCGCTCCATCTTCTTCTTCACCTCAAAGGTGCCGAAGCTGGAGAGAACCACGGTGTCGTTCTGTTGGAAGTGCTCTTCCAGTATCTTGATTACGTCATTTACCAACTTGGTCGTTACACCAGCCGATTGGTTAGTCTGCCTAGACAACTCATTGATTAATTCTTTGTTGTTCATTGCTTGTTTTTTAGGAGTTCAGGAGTCAGGAGTTCAGGCGATAGTCTGTTCGCTGAATTTATGATGCATTTTATTGTGGTTGTTAATCGGGGATTACCTTACCATACAAGTCAAACTCATCGGCTCCTGTAATCTCCACCATATAATAGTGGCCAATCTCGACTTCGTTATCGGCTTTCAGGAGCAACACTTCGGGGTCTACCTCGGGAGAGTCGTATTGGGTGCGACCGATATAGTATTCGCCCTCTTCACGGTCGATAATGACCTGCATGGTTTGTCCGATGTGCGACGAACTCACCTCCTCAGCAATACGCTGCTGCACACGCATCAGGCGACTAAGACGTGCCTGCTTGGTGTCGTCATCGATATTGTCTTCGAAATGCTCGGCTGCATACGTGCCCTCCTCCTCGGAATAAGCAAAGGCACCCATACGCTCGAAACGCATGTCCTTGGTAAACTGCACCAGCTCTTCGAACTCCTCCTCGGTTTCACCAGGGAAACCGACCATCAGTGTCGTACGCAGATAGATACCGGGCACCTCGCGGCGAATCGTCTGGAGCAGCTCTATCGTCTCCTCCTTTGTAATGTTGCGTCGCATATTCTTCAGTACGTTGGTGCTCACGTGCTGCAATGCTATATCAAGGTACTTGCATACGTTGTCGCGCTCGCGCATCACACGCAACAGATCCATCGGGAAATGAGTGGGATAGCCATAGTGCAGGCGCACCCACTTCACGCCCTCAACATCGGCAATGCGCTCCACCAGCTCGGCAATGCACTGCTTCTTGTAGAGGTCTACGCCATAGTAGGTGAGGTCCTGTGCAATAAGCTGTATCTCTGATACTCCTTGGCTCACGAGCAGCTTCACTTCGTCAACGATCTCCTCCATCGAGCGACTCACATGACGCCCCGTAATAATAGGTATAGCACAGTAGGCACATGTGCGATCGCATCCCTCGGAGATCTTCACATAGGCGTAGTGCTGCGGGGTGGTTTGCACTCTATCAATGAGAGAGGCATCCCCTGCCCCCTTCGGACAAGAAGAATTCTGTTCTGCCAAGTCCTCGACTAATTGTGCCCAGTCAAACTTACCGTAGTACTTGTCTACTTGGGGAATCTCGTCGCCCAGCTCGGCCATGTAGCGCTCTGAGAGGCATCCCATCACGAACACTTTGCGCACTTTCTTCTTGGCTTTCAGTTCGCACACCTCGAGAATCATGTTGATGGATTCCTCCTTAGCATCGCCGATGAATCCGCAGGTATTGATAACAACAATCTCGCCATCCACCTTGTCGGGATTGTGGCGGAGCGTATACCCATTCTCTTCAAGCAACTTCATCAGTTTCTCAGAATCTACCAGATTCTTCGAGCAACCGAGCGTGATAACGTCTATTCTTTTTTTGAGCATTATTCTTTAGGAGTTCAGGAGTTCAAGAGTCAGGAGTTATCGGACTTGCTGAGCACAAGCTTTGTCTAAACTCCTGACTCCTGAACTCCTAAAAATTAAAACAACGAATCTACAAATTCTTTTTTGTTGAAGGGCTGGAGGTCGTCGATGCCCTCACCCAATCCGACGTAGCGAACAGGAATCTTGAACTGGTCGGACACGCCGATAACGACACCACCCTTGGCTGTACCGTCAAGCTTGGTGATGGCCAATGCGGTAACCTCGGTAGCGAGAGTGAACTGACGGGCCTGTTCAAAGGCGTTCTGTCCGGTAGAGCCGTCGAGCACCAAGAGCACCTCGTTGGGAGCATAGTCAACTACCTTTTTCATGACGTTCTTGATCTTGGTAAGCTCGTTCATAAGGCCCACCTTGTTGTGCAGACGACCTGCCGTATCGATGATTACCACGTCGGCATCATTGGCTACGGCCGATTTCACCGTATCAAATGCCACTGAAGCAGGGTCGGCACCCATCTTCTGCTTGATGACCGGCACATCGGCACGATGGCCCCACTCCACCAACTGCTCTACAGCAGCAGCGCGGAAGGTGTCGGCAGCACCGAGGTATACTTTCAGACCCGCTTTCTTGAACTGATGTGCCAGCTTACCGATGGTGGTGGTCTTACCCACACCATTCACACCCACCACCATAATCACGTAGGGGCGCTTAGCATCATCAGGAATAGAGAATCCTTCGGTATTTGTTGTTTCATTTTCGGTGAGCAGAGATGAGATTTCTTCCTTGAGTATGCCGTTCAGCTCATTGGTGGTCACATATTTGTCGCGTGCCACACGCTCCTCAATGCGCTTGATAATCTTCAGTGTGGTATCAATGCCCACATCCGATGTTATCAGAGCCTCTTCCAGATTGTCGAGTACCTCATCATCGACCTTTGACTTGCCCGCAATAGCACGGGTTATCTTCCCCAGCACACTTTCTTTCGACTTTGACAGGCCCTTATCGAGCACCTCTTTCTTGTCCTTTGAGAAAAACGAAAAAAATCCCATAAATTATAAGTATATAGTATTTCAAATTATGTTGCGAAGTTACTTATAAAAAATGAGATAGACAAAAAAAAGCCCATTTATCCGTAATTTGTCGTAACCGCCGTGGCTGCATCCATATACGACAAAGGCTCCTTCTACAATGAGGAAGGAGCCATCAAGCAACAAACAGAGAAGCCGTCAGACTCCCCTATTAGTTTTAAATGATTGTTTGCAATGCAGCTGAGATTTTCTCTACAGTGGTGTCCGTTGCAGGGACAAGAGGAAGGCGGAGCACATTCTCGGCCATGCCACGTTGATTAAGCAATGCCTTGATACCTGCTGGATTGCCATCCAGGAACAGGAGGTCGTACATGGGGCGCAAACGGTTGTCGATGGCTTCGGCCTGGCTGTAATCTCCCTTAAGCGCACAAGTCACCATTTGAGCAAACTCTGCAGCAAAAGCGTTGCCAATAACTGAGATGATGCCATCGGCTCCACTGCGCATAAGAGGCAGTGTGATACCGTCATCGCCAGAAAAGACCTTGAACCCTGTGGGGCGCTGATGGATGATTTGCTCAATCTGCTCAATATTTCCCGATGCCTCCTTGATACCTACAATATTACTATGGTTACGGGCAAGGCTGAGCGTAGTCTCGGGCAGCATATTGACTCCTGTACGTCCAGGCACATTGTAAAGTATGATAGGAAGTTCCGTAGCCTCCGCAATGGCACTAAAGTGCGCATAGATACCACGTTGGGTGGGCTTATTATAGTAAGGAACTACCGAAAGGATGGCATCAACGCCCTCCATGGAATCAGTTTTCAGCGTATCGACAATAGCTTGGGTGCAATTGCCACCTACACCAAGCAAAATGGGCAGACGACCTGCATTGTGCTGAATGATAGTCTGACGCACCCGACGTTGCTCCTCAACACTGAGTGCAGGTGTCTCGGCTGTGGTTCCGAGTACGCAAAGAAAATGGGCTTTGCTCGCTATCTGATAGTCAACGAGCTTTATAAGTGTATCATAGTCGACGCTTCCATCTTGATGAAAGGGGGTGACGAGCGCCACGCCCATGCCATATAGTTCTTTCTTATTCATTGTCTATTCCACATTTTGGCTGCAAAATTACAGCTTTTCCGCCAATTATGATAGCAAATCGACACTTTTTCGTTGTCCCCTACTGCAACATGGCATGACAAGTATCAAACGAACACTTCCAAAATACTTGCCTTAGGATTGGGCAATATGCTTACAATGCCAGTAGATGCAGGGATGAGAACCGTCTCTCCAGCCTGTATTGTGACCATTTCGGTACCGTCAGCCACAAGATGAGCGGTACCTTTGGTACATATATATATGACAAACGAGTCCAGCTCAGTATAGTCACATTCCATCGGCTCTGTAAGTTCATATAGCGAAGTGGTAAAATAGGGGCTGCTCACCAGTTGTACCGGGCAATCCTTTTGGCGGCAATAGTGTGTCTTTGCATCCTTTATCGGGCGATAATCAATAGCAGCTTCGGCCTCTTCCACATGCAATTGGCGCAGATTACCTTGATCGTCGCGGCGATTATAGTCGAAAATACGGTAAGTAACATCGCTGGTCTGCTGTATCTCGGCAATGAAGCATCCGGCGCCAATACTGTGTACACGTCCGGCAGGAAGATAGAATACATCGCCAACAGACACAGCTTCGTAGTGCAATGCCTGTTCGAGGCTTCCGTCAATGACCATCTTACGATATTCTGCAGGAGTTATACGGTGAGAAAAGCCTGCACAGAGCTTGGTACCTGGAGCAGCGTCAATTACGTACCACATCTCTGTCTTTCCCGATGTTCCATGACGCTGCATAGCAAGCGTATCATCGGGATGTACCTGAACGGAAAGGTCTGCTTCGGCATCAATAAACTTGATAAGCAGAGGAAACTGATTGCCGTAGCGACAATAATTGTCATGCCCGAGCAGACGGTCACGATACTTGTCTATCAGTTCAACAATAGTGAGTCCCTTATCTGCACCTTGACTAACAACGGAGAGTTCATCTGGCACAGCCGAGAGTTCCCAACTCTCCCCGATGGGCTGACCAGCAGAAGCCATCTGCTTAAATGCGGTAATGCGGTTTCCACCCCAGATAGTGGACTTTAATATGGGTTCAAATTTGTACATTTATTTTCATCGATGGGTTATAATGCTGCAAAGTAACAACTTTTTTGACAAAAAAGAGGCATTGCCTTAGGTTTATTTATGGTAAAAAGTGTTACCTTTGTATATTTACAAGCAAATGTACGTCTATGACCGAGCAGAGATATACCCCCGAAGAGGTACAGCAAGAGTTGAATTACTTGCAGTTACTATCACGCAGCTTCCGCAACATGGCGGAGGTGAGTACCGAAATTATCAATCTGGAGGCCATACAGGGCTTGCCGAAAGGTACTGAGCATTTTTTGGCCGACATCCACGGTGAGCACGAAGCTTTTCAGCATGTATTGAAGAATGCGTCGGGTGACATCAAACGAAAAGTGCGCGAGGTCCTGGGTGACGAACTTAACGACAAGGAGATACGTACCCTCTGCACCCTTATCTACTACCCTGCCGAGAAGCTGCAACTGATAAAGGCCGAGATGGAAGGGCAAGATATGCACGACTGGTATGCATTAACACTACGCCGCCTCATCTCCGTTTGTCAGAACATCTCATCCAAGTATACTCGTTCGAAGGTGCGCAAGGCGCTTCCCAAGGAGTTCTCTTACATCATCCAGGAGCTACTCCATGAGTCTACGGGAATGACCAACAAGAACCGCTACGTAAAGGGAATCATCGAAGCCATCATCAGCACTGACCAGACCGATCACTTCATTGTAGCCCTCAGCGAACTGATACAACGCTTGGCTGTAGACCGCTTGCATATCGTGGGCGACCTTTTCGACCGCGGAACCGGTTCACACCTCGTTATGGATGCCTTGTGCCAGTACCAGAATTTCGACGTACAGTTTGGCAATCACGACGTATTGTGGATAGGTGCTGCAGCAGGCAACCGAGCCTGCATGGCCAATGTGTTGCGTCTGTGTATGCGCTACGGAAATCTTTCAGTCTTGGAGGATGGCTACGGCATCAACCTCCTCAACTTGGCCATCTTTGCCATGGAGATATACAAGGATGACCCATGCGAGGAGTTCGGCCCCAAGCTCGAGGACAACGTCACATGTAGTGAGAAGACCCGCCGCCTCATTGCACAGATGCACAAGGCTGTCAGTGTATTGCAATTCAAGCTCGAGGCCGAAATCATACGCCGTCATCCCGAATATGAGATGGACGACCGTCTTCTGCTCGATAAGATAGACTATGAGAAGGGCATCTGCATCATAGGAGGCAAGCGCTACAGCATGCGCGAATGCTATTTCCCGACCATTGATCCTGCCGACCCCTACCGTCTGAGCGTTGAGGAGAGCGAGGTCATCGAGCGTCTTGCCCACTCCTTCACCACCAGCGAGAAACTGCAGCGCCATATCCGTTGTCTACTCGACCACGGTAGCATGTATCTCGTATATAACGGTAACCTTCTCTTCCATGCCTCTGTACCAATGAATGCTGATGGCACCCTCAAAGAGGTACATCTTTACGACGGATTCTATAAGGGACGTGCTCTGCTCGACAAGGTAGACCTCCTCATTCGCGCAGCCCATTCAAGCGACACCGAAGAGCAGCTTCACCAATTCGCCGTTGACTATCTCTGGTACCTCTGGTGCGGCAAGGACGCTCCCACATTCGACAAGGACCGTATGGCAACCTTTGAGCGCTACTTCCTTAAGGACAAAGCTGTGATGAAGGAAACCAAAGGTCACTACTACACCTTGCGCAATGAAGATGCCACAGTCGACCTCCTGCTCGAGGAGTTCGGCGTCGAGGGCGACCACCGCCACATCATCAACGGCCACATCCCAGTGAAAACTCTCAAGGGAGAGAATCCCATGAAGGCAAGCGGACGCCTGCTTGTCATCGACGGCGGTTTCTCCAAGCCCTACCAATCCACTACTGGCATTGCCGGCTACACACTCGTGTACCACTCGCGTGGCATGTCGCTTGTAGAGCACCAACCCTTCACCTCCACAGAAGAGGCCATACAAAGCGGTGCCGACATCAAGAGCACACGCCACCTTGTAGAGAAACTCACCGAACGTATTCACGTGAGCGACACCGACAAGGGACGCGACATACGTCGCCGCATAGAATCACTGCGCAAGCTACTCTATGCCTATCAGCAAGGTGTTATCAAGGAGGTGGGGAAATAGCATATACCATCACCACAACATAAGACATTCCTATATATAAAGGGGCCCAATCGAGGGTCCCTTTATACATTGAGTCTATGAATACAAGAGTTAGTCTGCTGAAGAAGCTAACGGTGAAGCCTGTGTATAGGTACGAGTAGCCAGTTCCTTATCAAGCATGTACATGCCATACTTGTTTCCTTCCACAGCCTCTACTGCAGCAATCATTTCGCGAGCGCTCTCCTCTTCCTCCACCTGTTCGTCGATGAACCATACCATACGGTTGATAGAGGCAAAGTCGCGGTCCTCATTGGCAATAGCAGCGAGGTTGTTGATAAGTGAGGTTACCTTCTTCTCGTGCTCAAGAGTCTGGGTAAACATTGCCAGTACGCTGTCCCACGTTGCAGGCACCTCCTCAATGGGAAGCAATGTCACCTTTGCATCGCGAGAGTTCAGATAATTCATGAAGATACGTGCATGATCATTCTCCTCCTGGAACTGTACGTAGAACCAATTGGCAACACCTTTGAGTCCCTTGTCCTCAGCGTCCATTGACATGGCGAGGTATAGATATGCCGACCATAATTCAGCATTAATCTGAGCATTGATAGCTTCGTGTAGTTTCTTGCTTAACATATTCTTTGATATTTTGAATTTTGTTTAGAGTTTAACGTTTAGAGTTTAGCGAGGCTTACAACTCAGTCTTCCACACGCCGTGAAGGTTGCAATATTCATATACTGCGATGGGCTTGTCGTTGCATACGCAGAACACAGCTTCGGGTTTGCCCTCGTGAGGAAGGTCGATACGGATACCACCGTTCTCTGTCTCCACATAGATGAAAGCGATGTGGTGATCCTCAGTCATGGGATGAGCCACGCTGCCAACCTCGACCTTGATATGACAATCATCAATACGTGTCACTACAGGGAGGTGCTTCTCCACACTTGCGTCAACGGTGTTTACGG
>CANBEE010000092.1 GCA_947367415.1 uncultured Bacteroidales bacterium | reverse complement strand
TGACTCACGGAGGCCGTATCAGCGCCTCATCGCAGCCTGGTACGCGCACGACCTTCACGCTGGAATTTGTGGACAAGACAACAAAGTTAAAAAACAGTTGATTAGATGAAAATATTTGGTCTTTTTTATCATTAATTCGTAAATTATTTGTACCTTTGCAGCCGATTTAGATATATCAACATAATGTCTAACGTAATTAATTATTTATTAACTTTTTAACTTTAATGGAAAACTTAAAGAACATTGCTCCCGTAGAAGGTTTCGACTGGGAAGCGTATGAGAAGGGTGAAGTGCTCGCTGGTATTTCACACGAAGAGCTTGAGAAAGCTTATGACAACACCTTGGGTAAGGTGGGCAACAATGAAGTTGTTGAAGGTACCGTAATCGGTATGAACAAGCGCGAAGTAATCGTTAACATCGGTTACAAATCAGACGGTATCATTCCTATGAGTGAGTTCCGTTACAACCCCGAGTTGACCATTGGTGACAAGGTGGAGGTATTCATCGAGAACCAGGAGGACAAGAAGGGTCAGCTCATCCTCTCACACAAGAAAGCACGTGCATCTAAATCTTGGGATCGTGTCAATGCTGCTCTCGACGCTCAGGAAGTTGTTAAGGGCTTCATCAAGTGCCGCACTAAGGGTGGTATGATTGTTGACGTATTCGGTATCGAGGCATTCTTGCCTGGTTCACAGATTGACGTTAAGCCCATCCGCGACTACGACGTATTCGTTGGCAAGACCATGGAGTTCAAGATTGTTAAGATCAATCAGGAATATAAGAATGTTGTGGTATCACACAAGGCACTCATCGAAGCTGAGCTCGAGGCTCAGAAGAAGGAGATTATCTCTCACCTCGAGAAGGGTCAGGTACTCGAGGGTACCGTTAAGAATATCACCTCTTACGGTGTATTCATCGACCTCGGCGGTGTTGACGGTCTTATCCACATCACAGACCTCTCTTGGGGCCGCGTAAGCGATCCGAAGGAGATTGTTGAGCTCGACCAGAAGATCAACGTTGTTATCCTCGACTTCGACGATGAGAAGAAGCGTATCGCTCTCGGCCTGAAGCAGCTCACTCCTCATCCTTGGGATGCTCTTGATGCTAACCTCGCTGTTGGCGACAAGGTTAAGGGTAAGGTTGTCGTTATGGCCGACTACGGTGCATTCATTGAGATTGCTCCTGGCGTTGAGGGTCTTATCCACGTATCAGAGATGTCATGGAGCCAGCACCTCCGTTCAGCTCAGGACTTCATGGCCGTTGGCGACGAGGTAGAGGCTGTAGTGCTCACTCTCGACCGCGACGAGCGCAAGATGTCTCTCGGTATCAAGCAGCTCAAGGCTGATCCCTGGGAGGGCATCGAGACCAAGTATCCTGTTGGTTCTAAGCACTCAGCTAAGGTTCGCAACTTCACCAACTTCGGTATCTTCGTTGAGATTGAGGAGGGCGTAGATGGCCTCATCCACGTAAGCGACCTTTCATGGACAAAGAAGATCAAGCACCCCTCTGAGTTCACACAGATTGGCGCTATGCTCGATGTTCAGGTACTCGAAATCGACGTTGAGAACCGTCGTCTGAGCCTTGGTCACAAGCAGCTCGAGGAGAATCCTTGGGATGTATTCGAGACCATCTTCAAGGTTGACTCTGTACACGAGGGTACTATCGTTGAAATGCTCGACAAGGGCGCAGTAGTAGCACTCCCCTACGGCGTTGAAGGCTTCGCTACTCCCAAGCACCTCGTTAAGGAGGATGGTTCACAGGCTCAGGCTGAGGAGAAGCTCGACTTCAAGGTTATCGAGTTCAACAAGGAGGCTAAGCGCATCATCCTCTCACACAGCCGCATCTTCGAAGATGTAGCCAAGGCTGCAGAGAGAGCAGAGAAGAAGGCCGCTGCTGCTGCCAAGAAGAGCGCTAGTAAGAAGGAAGATGCAGCTCCCGTTATCGAGAACAAGGCTGCTTCAACCACACTTGGTGACATCGACGCTTTGGCTGCACTCAAGGAGCAGCTCGAAGGTAAGAAGTAATCTCACAGACACACTTCTATAAACCCCTGTAAAGGCCGGCCAGTGTGTCGGCCTTTACTTCATATAAATAAGGAGTATATCCACCATAATGACTACAAGAAACAGCAAGCGGTCTTTGCTCCCGCTTAACTGCGCTACTATATAAACTCCTGAAACGAAGTTCTCGGACTAGCCGAGCGCAAGCATTCAACGCCCAAAGGAGCTAAATCTACTCCTGAACTTCTGAAGACACACATGGAAAGGTTCGACATCCATATCCTCGGCTGCGGCTCGGCACTCCCCACCACACGCCACAACGCCACATCGCAGGTCATCAACCTGCGCGAAAAGCTCTACATGATTGACTGCGGCGAAGGTACACAGAAGCAGTTCCGCCGTGCACAGCTCAATTTCTCGCGGCTCAACCACATCTTCATCTCTCACCTCCACGGCGACCACTGCTTCGGGCTGATTGGACTCATCTCGACGTTCGGCCTTCTGGGACGAACAGCCACCCTGCACATACACTGCTTTCCCGAACTGGAGGAGCTGATGCGCCCACAGCTCGACTTCTTCTGCGAGGGCATGAGCTACAGCGTCGAGTTCCACCCCTTCGCACATGGCTGCACCGACATCATCTACGATGACCGCTCCGTAAGCGTGCAGGCATTCCCCCTCAGCCACCGCGTTCCCTGCTCGGGATTTGTCTTCAGAGAGAAGCCTACAGCTGCCCACATCAAGCGCGAGATGATGGACTTCTACGAGATACCCTTCAGCCAGGTGGGACTCATCAAGAACGGGGCCGACTATGTGATGCCCGACGGCACGGTCATCCCCAACAGCCGACTGACCACTCCTGCCGCTGCCGCACGATCCTACGCATACTGCAGCGACACCCGCTTCAACATCAACAACACTCAATACATCAAGGATGTAGACCTCCTCTTCCACGAAGCCACCTTTGCCGATAGCGAAGCTGCCCGCGCGACACAGACCTACCACAGCACCGCCCACCAGGCTGCTGAGATGGCACTGCGCAGCGGAGCCAAGCGACTGCTCATCGGGCACTTCTCGGCTCGCTACACCGACGAGCGCCTCCTGATCAATGAAGCACGCGAGGTATTCCCCGCCACCGAGTTGGCCGAGGAGGGGAAGGTTTTTAAACTTTAACGCGCGTTTCGCGTCTAAAAATAGAAGAACCACCATCCGCGAATACACCCGCAAACGCTAAAATATATTAAGAATCTTTATATTCTGCCCGTTTATTCGTACATTTGTGGTCAAAACAAACCGTAAACCATACCGTGGCATTACCGACAGACGAAGACATACTCATCCAACAGCTGCGCGATGCGAGAACCCGACGCGAGGTTTTCTCCGAACTAGTCAAGACCTATAGCGAGCCGCTCTACTGGCACATACGCCGCATGGTGCTCAGCCACGACGATGCCAACGACCTGCTACAGAACACCTTCATCAAGGCCTGGATGGGAATCGACGGTTTCCTCGGCAATGCCAAGATATCGAGCTGGCTCTACCGCATAGCTATAAACGAAACCCTCACCTTCCTCAACAAGAACAGCCACAACGCCTCCATGGAGGAGGCCGAGGCGGTCACCTCACAGCTTGAGGCCGATGAGTACTATGACGGCGACGACCTGCAAACCCGCTTGCAAGCCGCCATACAGGCACTGCCCCCCAAGCAGCGCATGATTTTCAACATGAAATACTTTGAGGAGATGAAGTACGAGGAGATCTCCAACATCCTGGGCACCAGCGTAGGAGCGTTGAAAGCCTCCTACCATCTTGCAGTGAAGAAAATAAGCGCATTTTTCGAAGACGATATTTAAACCATACATTACTAACGAAGTCATAAATATACAATAATACAACAGACTACCTATGAAAGAAGATAAGGAACTGATGGCACGATGTGGCAAGGAGAATCCCTTCAGCACTCCCGAAGGGTACTTCGAGCACTTCCACGAGCAGCTCATGTCGAGCCTGCCCGACATGGAGGCACCAGCCACCGAAGAGCCTGTACGCATCAACCTGATTACCCGCATCAAGCCGTGGCTCTACATGGCTGCCATGTTTGTGAGCACCATCTTCGTCGTACAAGGCCTCATGTACGTTCAAGAACGCCGTCTGCCTGCCGAGAATGCCATCCTCGCAGAAGACATCTACACCGACGAGGCCGACCACTTCATGTCCTCCTCGCTCTACAACGAGTATGCCCTATACTCCTACCTCACCAGCAACGAAACCTATTAAAATCCTGAAAATATGAAACGTTACTTGTTACTCATCATCAGCATACTTTGCCTGACAGCCTCTGCACAGCAGCAGTCAGGCACACAGCGTCCCCCACGCATGACTCCCGAGGATTTCCAGAACAGGCAGAAGGAGTTTATCGCCCAACATGCCGAGCTCACCCCCGAGGAGAGTGCCGCTTTCTTCCCCCTCTACTTCGAGTTGCAAAACAAGAAGCACGAGGCCAACCGCAACGTATGGAAGCAGGCTCGCGCCGTGCGTCCCCATGAGCGCACCGAAGCCGAATGCAACGATATTATCGATGCCCTGGCCGATGTGAAGATTGAGTGTGCTACCCTCGAGAAGGAGTATCTCATGAAATTCAAGAGGATACTCCCCGCCAAGAAACTCATGCGAGTGCAGATGGCCGAAGACCGTTTCCAGCGCGAGCTCCTCAAAGGCATGCAGCAGGGACGAGGCAAGAAGCCCGATGAGAAACGATAGCCCCTAATCAGTATTTCTTCCCACGCACACATTCCATGAAACACACCCATCTGGCAGCCCTCCTATTGCTGCTCACCCTTGGTATACACACCACCCACCTGCAAGCACATGACACCCTGCGCATAGCCTGCATAGGCAACAGCGTCACCTACGGCTACGGCCACCGCAACCCTGCCAGCACATCGTACCCCACACAGCTGTCCGCATTGCTGGGACCAGGGTACGAGGTCCGCAACTTCGGCCATTCGGGAGCCACCCTCCTGCGCCGCGGCCATCGCCCCTACATGCAGCAGCAAGCCTACCGCGATGCCATCGCCTTTGCGCCCGACAAGGCCATCATCCACCTCGGCCTTAACGATACCGACCCACGCAACTGGCCCAACTATCGCGACGAGTTCATCCCCGACTACCTCGCCCTCATCGACAGCCTGCGCAAGGCCAATCCCCGTGTCGAGTTCTACGTATGCCGCATGACTCCCATCTTCCACGGCCACGCCCGTTTCCAGTCCGGTACACGCGACTGGCATGCCCAGATACAGCACGCCATCGAGGAGGTAGCCCATCTCTCGGGAGTCCACCTCATCGACCTGCACGAGCCGCTCTACCATCGTCCCGACCTCTTTGCCGATGCCCTGCACCCCAATCCCGAGGGGGCAGCCATCATCGCCCGCACCGTATACAGCGCCCTCACGGGCGACCATGGTGGCCTCAGCCTCCCAGCCATCTACACCTCCCACATGGTGATACAGCGCCACAAGCCCTTCCTCCTTCGCGGCACCGCCAATGCCGGCAGCAAGATTACCGCCCGGTTGGGCAAGGAGAAGCAACGCACCACGGCTGCCGAGGATGGTCACTGGGAGGTCAGCTTCAAGCCTCTGGAGGCCAGCCACGAGCCCCTCACGCTCACCGTCACTGATGGCGACACCACCCTCACGCTCACCGACCTCCTTGTGGGCGAAGTGTGGCTCTGCTCGGGACAATCCAACATGGTGTTTATGCTGCGCCAGTCCACCGAGGCCAAGCAACACATTGCCACCGCTGCCAGCAAGCCCATACGCATCTACGACATGCGTCCCCGCGTATACACCGATGCCGTAGCGTGGGACAGCGCCTCCCTTGCTGCCCTCAACCGTCTTGAGCACTACCTCCCCACCCAGTGGCAAGCCCTCGATGAGGCCAATGCCGCGCAGTTCTCGGCCATTGCCTACCATTTCGGTGCCGTGCTGGCCGACTCCCTCGACATCCCCATCGGGCTCATCTGCAATGCCGTAGGTGGAGCACCCATCGAGTCGTTCACCGACCGCCACACCCTGGAGTTCCACCCCACGCTCGTGGACATCCTCACCGACTGGCGCCGCAACGACCGCATACAGCCCTGGGTACGCAGCCGTGGCGGACAGAACATACAGCTCAGCGCCAACCCTCTGCAGCGCCATCCCTATGAGCCCTGCTACCTCTACGAGAGCGGCATACGCCCCATCGCATCATACCCCCTGCGCGGAGTCATCTGGTATCAGGGTGAGTCGAATGCCCACAACGTAGAACTCTTTGAAACTCAGTTTCCAGCCCTCTTAGAGAGTTGGCGCCGTGCCTGGAACGACGACACCCTGCCCTTCCACTTCGTGCAGCTCTCAAGCATCGCACGCCCCTCGTGGCCCCACTTCCGCGATGTACAGCGCCGCTTGGCCGAGGAGCTCCCCCATTGCGAGATGGCCGTATCATCCGACCATGGCGACTCCCTCGATGTGCATCCTCGCCACAAGCGCCCCATCGGTGAGCGCCTCGCACGCATAGCCCTGCACCACGACTACGGCTACAACACCCTCACCCCCTCGGGTCCTGCCATCCGCAGCGCACACGCTGAGGGGCACACCCTTGTGCTCACCTTCGACCATGCCGAGGGCATGACATCGGCCGACGGCGCATCACTCCGCACCTTCGAGATTGCTGGTGACCACGGCCTCTACTACCCTGCCGACAAGGTAGTGGTTAAGGGCAACACCATCCGCCTGCAATCCAAGCAAGTGAAGCACCCCACCCGTGCCCGCTACGGCTGGCAACCCTTCACACGAGCCAATCTCGTGAACAGCGACGGACTACCTGCCAGCACCTTCGAGGTGAGTGCCGGGAAAGAGTAGTGAGGCATAGATACCCCAAACGTCCCTTATCGTTTCTTCGGCATCACGTTCAGCTTATAGGTCAGGTGCAGCATCACGTAGCTGGGGACGGTATTGTACCAAGTCTCGGAGCGGCCTTGGGCGTTGTAACTGCTGTACACGTTGGAGAGCTGGTGCAGCAGGTCATAGCCTTCGAGCTGGAGCAGCACACGGCTTTTGAATAGAGGTTGAGTGAGCGAGGCGTTCCATACGAGGTCATCGGTGTTCATTGAACTGTCGCCGTAACCGCGGCGCGAAAACATCTTCAGGTCGGTGGCAAGCTGCATGCCGAACGGTAAGCGGTATTCACACGTGAATCCATAGTTGAAGTCCCAAGTATGGATAGTCTGGAAGTTTTGGCGATGGCTGTCAACGATGCGGTACTGTACGGTACCGTTGGCGCCGAGTTTGAAATCTTCCCATTGGAAAGCAAGTCGGGTATATTCCTTCATCCACCAGTTGTTTACCTTGCTCAGACGTTCGTTGCCAGTGGTACCTTCGGTGGATGCGATGTCCACGTTGCGGTGGTAGCTGAAGTTGGTACGTGTTTGCCAGTGCCAGTGGCGTTGTTCGTCGAGATCGCGGCTAAAGTTAAAGTATCCGCTTGTACTCCAGTTGCCGTTGACATTTTCCGGACGGTAGGTGCGCACACCAGTCTCTGTATTATAGGTATAGCCGTTGGCGATACTGTTTTGGCGTATCCAACAGGTGGTACCCACGGCAATGTTCTGGTTGTGGTCGCGGTTGCGGATACTGTAGTCGAGCACAAACTCGTGAGAGATGGCAGGCTTGAGTCCATTGTTTCCTATATATATGTTGAGCGGGTCAAGGTCGTTGCGCACATCCACGAAGTGCCCCAGTCCTGGCAGGTTGTAGCTCATTCCATACTTGGCATAGTAGCGTCGGTCGAAATTGTGGCTGCGGCGGGTAAACTCCACAAAGGGTGTGGGGATGATGTTGTGGCGACGTACGAGGGTGTCGGTCAAGGGACTTTTATGACGATAGCTCCGGCTCTCGATGTGGAGAGGCAGATCTACACAAAACCACGTGGACTCGCCGTTGCCCTCTTTATTATAGAAGATGCGTGTACCAGGCACATACTTGGTACGGTTGAAGGCAGTCTCCTTCGTGTTGTTCATATCCATCGTCAGCAGTATGGAGTCACGTGCAGAGGGTAGCTCGTAGATGTCGCGCTCCGACTCGGATCCCCATCCATCGAGACGGTCGAGGCGGAAGATGCCGGTGTTGTCATAGTTATATGCACGGTGCAGCTTCACGTAGCCCTGATAGTTCCAGCGATTGAGAGCGTGGATGCTGTATTTGGCTTCCGCATCGATGGCAAGGTCACGCTTTCCACCTTCAGTGTACTCGTTGCGAAAGTCACGGATTGTGGCCATCGTCTCATTGTCGCGGATGTCGCGATTCTTGTAGTTGTTCCAGTTGTATCGGGTGTTGGCATAGATGTCTATGTCATCGCCCCACGGCAACTTCTTGCCGAAGTTGACATCGAAACCGGTTTGATAGTACTCTCCTCCCTCCCAAAGGTTCCTACTTGAACGGGTGACGAGCATATTGCTAAGTGAGGCCGTGCGTATGGCAGAGTATACCGAGTCGAGAATCTGCGGTGTGGAGCCATAGCTGCCGGGGTTGCCCGAGAATTGTGCGTGGCGTTGCTCTATCCATCCATCGGAACTGGTGCAATGAAATGTCGTCGTTGCACGTAGCCAGAAGGGCTTCTTCCAAGTGAATGTGTTGCCTGCCCCTATTTGGAACGACTGCCGGCGGTCTAACTTGTCGGTGCGACTGAAGATGTTGCCCGTATTCAAGAAACTTTCCTGTGCACTGTGCGATTGCATAGTCAGGTCAACCAATCCGACCTCCATCTTTGCCTGCTCTTGCCACACCTTATCGGGGTGCTCGGCGTGCAGACTCATACCAATCACTTTCAGGTCAATTTCTCCATCGTTGAGCTTCGTGGGGTCCCACTCCCCTTCGTTCCCTGGCGAGCGGGCTTCGTTCACGTTGTTCAATTTTGCATATAGGGCAAGCCGCGTGTTGGTGGTGAAGCGCAACCCAAACAAGCGTCCGTTGTAGCGCTCCTCCGTGCCGCCTCCAAGCGAAGCGTTGGCAATGTAGCCGGTAGAGTATTCGCGCTTGAGCTTCACATCCATCACAAACTCCTTCTGCTCCACATCGATGCCCAGCCATTCGCTCTTCTCGGTCGACTTCTCATACACCTCCACGTTCTGCACCATATAGTTGGGCAGGTTGTCGAGCATCACCCGGTTGTCGCCCTTAAAGAAGTCCTTACCATTGAGTGTGAGGTTATCAATCTTGCGTCCGTTGACAAATATCTGTCCGTCGTCCTTCAGCTCCACGCCTGGCAACTGCTTGATGAGTGCATCGAGCATACTCCCCTCGGGCATATTGAAGGCATCGGCATTGAATGCCACCGTGTCGCCTCTATATACGATTTTTACTTGTGTGGCCTTTACCACTACCTCATCGAGGAAATGCTCAAAGTTGGTCTGCTCCTCTTTTAGACGCATATTGTGCCACTCGGCATCGAAATAGGTGTTGCGTCCAATGTACTTCACCTCGTGGTCTATGTAGCAGTCCTCATACTCGGGATGCTGCGCTAAGATGATGTATTTGGCCGGTTCGGCAGGGATGGTAAACTTATATGTGGCATCCACCTTCATTCGGTCGCCATTGTTTCGCCATGTGCGCAGCGTATCTATCACCACACTGTCGGCAGTCATCAGCGTAATCTTTGCGTCGAGCACGCCTTGCAGAGTGAGCGAGTTGCGTACGTGTCCCCACAGCGAGATGGTGCGTCCCTTCTTGGGCTTCGGGTTGACCT
>CANBEE010000091.1 GCA_947367415.1 uncultured Bacteroidales bacterium | reverse complement strand
TGATTTTTGGGGGAGGCACCAATTTGCGCCCTATTAAAATAGGAGAACTATGAATATTGTAAGAAAGCTTATGTTCATCGTGGCGAGCCTCGTCGGCTCACTGACGATAGCAGCACAGGAGATAGCGCCGCTTAGCGGAGCGGAGTGGATAACGGGTAGCACGTATGCGGCGATGCCGCGCCACAAGATGGCCGAGGGGGTGGCCCTACCCCTCTTCCGCAAGGTGATAACATACGATGAGTCCATAGAGCAGGCCACGCTGACGGCGACGGCACTGGGCGTGTATGACATCACCGTGAACGGAGTGCATGTGGAGGGACACGAGCTGAAGCCGGGATGGACGGACTACCGCAAGGAGGTGACCTGCCAGACGATGGACATAGCCTCGCTGCTGCGCAAGGGCGAGAACGAGATATGCGCGCAGCTGAGCTACGGATGGTGGGCTGGCGAGATCAGCCGCGGCGTATATGGCCGCCACACTCCGCTGGCACTGAAGGCCGAAGTGGTGATTGACGGACAATGCGTAGCCCGCACCGACGACACCTGGCAGTGCAGCTACGACGGACCGCTACTGCTGGGTGAGATATACGACGGCGAGGTGTATGACGCACGGCGCACGCCCACCGAGTGGGAAGGGGTGACGGTGCTGAAACATATGCCCATGGCGGTGATTCCCTTCGAGGGTCCCGAGGTGCGCATCCGCGACAAAGCGCTGTGGCGTCGTCCGCAAAGGGTGACCATCTATAGCGAAACGGTGGAGACCGACACCGAGTATGGCATGATAAAGGCAGACCGTAGCCTGAAGGACCGCCCCTTCACACTGAAGAAAGGGGAGACGGCGGTCATCGATATGGGGCAGAACATGGTGGGATGGGTATACTTTGAGGCCAAGGCCGAACGAGGCACCGAGATCACCTTCCGCCACGGCGAGATGCTCAACGACAATGGCGACCGCCGGGGACGACTCGACGATGGTCCGGGGGGTAGCGTATGGACCTACAACCTGCGCGAGGCCGATGGCACACTGCGCTATACCTTCAGCGGAGACCGTGGGGGCGAGAGCTACCGTCCGCGCCACACGTTCATGGGATTCCGCTACGTATCGGTGACAGCTACCGAGGAGGTGAGGATAAGCAAGATCATAGGCCAGGTAGTAGGCTCGGAGATAGAGGAATGGGGCGAGTTTGCCTGCTCCGACGCAAGCATCAACCAACTGTATCGTAATATATGGTGGGGACAGCGTGGCAACTTCCTGAGCGTGCCTACCGACTGTCCGCAACGCGACGAACGCCTCGGTTGGACGGGCGACACACAGATATTTGCCCGCACGGCACTCTACAACTCCGACGCCAAGGACTTCTACCGCAAATGGATGCGCGACCTGCGCAACTCGCAACGCGAGGATGGCGCCTACCCCGACATCGCTCCCTACAACAACTTCTGGGGCTATGGCACAGCGGCGTGGGGCGATGCAGGCGTGATACTGCCGTGGACAGCGTATGAGATGACGGGCGACCGCACCATACTGGAAGAGAACTACGAGAGCATGACGCGCTACATGCAGTGGCTGTCGACCCAGGAGGAGACTGCAGAGGGCAAGCGCTACACACACATCGGCGCCGGCACCGCCACGGGCGACTGGCTGGCCTACGCGCCCATCGAGAGCCGCTACGTGAGTATGGCCTACTATGCCTATGTGGCGCAGCTGATGGACAGCATATCCACCACGCTGGGCAAGCAGCGCGAAGCCGAGAGCTACCGCGCTCTGTACGCCGACATACGGCAGGAGTTTCAGCAACGCTACATGCTCCCCGACGGAGCGTTGCGCGAGCATACACAGACGGCCTACCTGCTGGCCCTGCGGTTCGACCTCCTGCCCGAGCAACACCGCGCAGCAGCACGCCAGGCCCTGCGCCGCCTGATAGAGGAGAACGACTACTGCCTCTCCACGGGCTTCGTGGGCACAGGCATCCTATGCTCCACGCTGACCGACGAGGGCATGAACGACCTTGCCTATGCCCTGCTCCTGCAACGCAAGAACCCCTCGTGGCTATACAGCATCGACCAAGGGGCCACGACCGTGTGGGAGCGGTGGGACTCCTACAAGCGCGAAGAGGGATTCCACAAGCATGAGTGGAATATGAACTCCTTCAACCACTATGCCTACGGCGCTGTGGCCGAATGGATGTATGCCTATGTAGCTGGCATCCGACCAGGCAAGCCGGGCTTCAGCCACGTAGTGTTTGCACCGCAAGTGGACAACCGCCCCGATGATCACCCTACCCTCGCCTACCAGCCGCGCATCACCTGGGCAAAGGCCAAGACTGAGACTCCGCACGGCACGGTATCGGCATCGTGGCGACTGAAGAAGAACGGACACTACGAATACACCCTCACACTGCCCGCCGGAGTAACCTACGAACTGCAGATACCCCACTTGACGGAGAAGGACGAGGTTAGATTAAAAATTGAAAATTGAAAGTTCCAAGCAAGCGAAAGCAACTTCGACAAAATCAAAGTAGAAAAATGAATGAGTAAACGCACCCACCCTGCAGGAAATTTTCAATTCTCAAACGAAGTTCGCTGGCCGAAGGGAAAAACAATTTTCAATTCAACCAAACTCAAAACTCACGACTCAAAACTCATAACTCAAGACATGCCCGGCATATACATCCACGTACCCTTTTGTGAGAGCCGCTGCGCCTATTGCGACTTCTACTCCACCACGCTGATGCGCCATCGCAGCGCCTACGTCGACACCGTGTGCCGCGAGCTGCAGCTGCGCCTACCCGAACTGCAGGACGCACCCATCGAGACAATCTACCTTGGCGGTGGCACTCCCTCTACATTAACGATAGAGGAGCTTAAAAAGATATTGGCCTCCCCCCTGCCCCTCCCAAGGAGGGGTGATTCGGACATCACGGACAGAAATTCCCCTCCTTGGGAAGGGTTAGGGGAGGCCACCCTCGAAGCCAACCCCGACGACCTCACCGAGGAGTATGTGCAGGGCTTGCGCACGCTGCCCTTCAATCGGGTAAGCATAGGCATACAGTCGTTTCACGACCGCACGCTGCAGCTCGTGGGGCGTCGCCACACGGCACAGGAGGCCATAGAGGCCGTGCATCGCTGCCAGCGGATGGGGCTCACCAACATCAGCATCGACCTCATGTATGGCTTGCCGGGCGAGACGCTCGACGACTGGGCCTACAGCCTCGACCAAGCCATTGCGCTCGGCGTACCCCATATCTCGGCCTATCACCTCACCTATGAGGAGGGCACGCGGCTGTGGCGCATGAAGGAGCAGGGCATCGTCAGCCCCATTGACGAGGAGCACAGCATCCGCGCCTTCGAGCTGCTGCGCGAGAAGCTGCTGGTGGCAGGCTACGAGCACTACGAGATATCCAACTTTGCCCTACCCGGCTACCACTCGCGCCACAACAGCAGCTACTGGCAAGGCATCCCTTATATAGGTATAGGTCCGGGCGCACACTCCTACGACGGCACCGACCGTCGGTGGAACCTCAGCAACCTCACCGACTACATCGCCACGCCCGAGGGCGAGGATGTGCCGCACGAGGTGGAGCACCTGACCACCGAGGAGCGCTACGACGAGCGCATCATCACCGAATTGCGCACGGCACGCGGCATCGACCTCACGGGTCTGCTCGCCGACTTCGGCGAACGCTACCACACCCACTGCCTACGCTGCGCCACTCCTTATATACATAGAGGCCAGCTCGTACGCACTGCCGACAACCACCTGCGCCTTACGCCCGAGAGCATCTTCATCAGCGATGCCGTAATGCGCGACTTGCTGTATTAGACTCTTAGCTACAGACTTTTTAAGCACCAATCCCCTATTCTCACAGCATTTTACAAGCATTTAAACTATTTTAACTATAAAAATTAGTTTACGAACGAATCTTTTTAGTTTCTTTGCATAACTAATTTTTATAGTTATGAAAAAACTGGCAAGAAGAGAAGAAGAAATCATGGAGATGCTTTGGGAGAAAGGCCCCATGTTTGTAAAGGAAATGCTGCTGCTCTGCGACGAGCCGCGGCCACACTTCAACACGATGTCTACCGTGGTACGCAACCTTGAGACCCTGGGCTATGTGGGGCACAATGCCTTTGGCAGCACGTATCAGTACTACGCCCTGGTGTCGCGTGAGGAGTACCGCAAGATGACATTGCGGGGCGTGGTGAGCAAGTACTTCGACAACTCCTATCTGCGCGTAGTCTCCTCACTGGTGCAGGAGGAGGAGATTACCCTCGACGAACTGAAAGAACTCATACGCATGGTCGAAGAGGGCGGCGTTTCACAATTGACAATTGACAATTGACAATTCCGCAGCGTAGCGAGAGCAGAAACCGCTTGCGGGCAACTTTCATCTTTGACTTTAGCCCCTTCGGTTCATCTTTCAACTTTCAACTCTTAACCTCTCAACCATAAACCAGACATGGGAACCTTCCTATCCTACACACTGAAATCGGCCTTCTGCCTCATACTTTTCTATCCGGCTTACCGTCTGCTGCTGAGTCGGGAGACATTCCATCGGTTCAACCGCATAGCGCTGCTCGCCCTATTGGCACTGTCGGCCCTGCTGCCACTGGTAACCATCGGCAGCGCACTACCTACAAGCAGCATAGCTATGACAATGCCACAGGAGTTCCCTACCCTACAGCCGCAAGCCATGGATGCTGTGCAGGAGGTAGCATCGGCACCGCTCACCACACTTAGCTGGGCACATGTCCTGCTATGGATATACCTCCTTGGCTGCATCGTATATGCTTGCCATCAGCTGATTTCGTTCGTTCGACTGGGCAGTCTCATCCGCAAGGCGAAGCGCGAGCCGATGCCCGAATATATAAATATAAAGGAGAAGGGGACGCACGTCCGCCTGTACGTACACGACGAGGAGCTTGCACCATTCAGCTGGATGCATCTGATTGTCGTGTCGCGCAAGAGCCTCGAGGAGAGTGGCCGCGCCATACTCATACATGAGCTGGCCCACATCGCCCACCGCCACTCGTGGGACCTGTTGCTGGCCGACGTGTGCCTGCTGTTCCAGTGGTTCAACCCCACGGCATGGCTACTCAAACAGGAGCTGCGCACCCTGCACGAGTACGAGGCCGACGACATGGTGGTGCAGAGCGGCATCAACGCGAGAGATTATCAAACACTATTAATAAAAAAGGCTGTTGGCACAAGGCTCTACTCTATGGCCAACAACCTCAATCACAGTTCACTTAAAAAACGTATCACTATGATGTTGAAAAAACGATCAAATCCGTGGGCACGTCTGAAGTATCTCAGCATACTTCCATTGGCCGCCTTGTCGGTGGCAGTGTTTGCCCGTCCCGAAGTCTCAAACAAGCTCAACGAGATTTCAAGTGTCAAAGTTAATGATTTAACTTCAATTGCAAAAGCAGATGAGGTTAAAAGTGCTGAAAATTCTCCTGCCAAGCTCGTCAACGTATCAGGAAAGGTCATCAATGAGCGAACAGGCAAGCCTATTGCAGGTGTATCCATTGTGGTCACGAATCCCGCAGACGGACGCATAATAGCTGCATGCGTATCATCACACAATGGCAAGTTCTCACTCGAGAGTTACGAAGGTCTTGCTATGAGATTCTCATTCGTCGGCATGCAGGAGCCCAAGGTCATCATCCCCCGAGGCGGAAGCAAGTCAATGACCGTGACAATGCGTGAAGAGGCACACAGCATCCCTGAGATGATGGTCGTAGCCTACGCACCGGAAAAGAAGTCATACCCTGTGCCCGAGCCAAAGACCTCATCCTCAAAAAGCGATGAAGGCGAGATATTCGTCGTAGTAGAGCGAACTCCCGAGTTCCCCGGTGGCATGGGCGAGCTGATGAAGTTCCTCCAACGAAACGTCAGATACCCTGCTGCAGCTCAGCAAGCAGGCATACAGGGCAAGGTCGAAGTGGAGTTCACAGTAAAGAAAGACGGCAGCGTATCCGACGTCAAGGTCATCCGCAGCGTCAACCCCGAGCTCGATGCCGAGGCCGTACGCGTCATCAGCGCTATGCCGAAGTGGAAACCAGGCGAGCAGCGCGGCACTCCCGTGGATGCACGCTTCGAAATGCCCATCGTATTCCGACTCTCAGAATAGAAGCTGGATAGAGTCCTGAATCGCATCGTGGCGGCCATAAGTAGAGATGGCCGCCATAGGTCGTTTGACTCTATTTATAGTTGTAAAAGTGAACTTTCCCATTATTTATTGTTTATTCGCCCGCTTATTCGTACCTCTACCCACGAAAGATAAAAACTTATAAATGGGATAATACTTGAAGGAAGAATAGTCCGGTGCCGAAAACAAAAGGGGAGGAGAAATGTTACTTCATTGCAATTAACCCTTAAACGGAAAAGACAATGAAGAAAACGCTTACCATCGCGGCTGCTGTATGCATGGCCGCACTTGCAGTTTCCTGCGGGAACAAGAAGAAAGCCGAACCGGCAATCGCAGTGGAGGCATACAGCGACAGCCTCTATATGATCAATGACTCTACCATCGGCGACCTACAGACCTACGTGTACGAGGGTGTGATGCCTACCGATGCGGGACAGCCCGCCAACTATGTGCTCACCATCAACAGCTACGGACTGAATGCCGACGGCACCTACAGCCTCACGGAGAGCTACACCGAGACGAACGGCATGGCGCGTACCAACAAGGACGAGGGAGAGAAAATCGTGATGGTGGGCATGCCCAACGACTCCACCGCGGTGGTGTATGAACTGATCTCCTACAGCAACCGACCCAAACTGCGCCTCGTGGCCGAGGGTGACAGCGCACTGCACAAGGTGGACAAGGACCTGAAACGCGTGTCAAAGGACATCAAGCATAAGCTACGTAGAAAATAACAAGATGCTTGCTTCTGAATTATGAGTTGTGAATACTTGCGCAAACGAGCAAGATGCAAGGTCACTTGCAATCTTTCAGCGCCAACGCGAAAGAGCGTTGGTTGCGACGGAGAGAACTTCAGTTCTCCCGAGGAGTTGCGACTTGTCGCTCTTCTGCCAAGTATCAACGAAGTTAATTATGAAACGTAAGTTGCCATCCGAATGGTACTCTAAACCATAAACCATAAACCCATAAGAAATAACCCTTAATCAAGAACATTATGAAAAAAGTCATTCCCATGCTCTTTGCAGCAGCACTGCTCGTCACTGCCTGCGAGAAGACCCCCGACACGGGCAAGCTCGACGACGACTATCTGGTGTACACCAATTATGATGACGACACCAACTTCGACAAGATGACCACCTTCTACGTGCCCGACAGCGTGCTCATCATCGACAACAGCTCCAACAAGCCCAAGTACCTGTATGGCACTCCTGCCTCGGACATCATCATCGCCAACTACATCAAGGGCATGGAGAGCGCCGGCTATGTGCGCACGCTCGACATGGACGATGCCGACCTCGGCCTGCAGATAAGCTACATCGAGGACACCTACAAGTTCCGCTACTACAACAACTACCCCTGGTGGTATGGCTATCCCTGGTACTGGCAGTTCAGCTATTGGGGTGACTGGGGCGGATGGTACTGGCCCTACAACATCACCTACTCGTACACTACAGGATCAATCCTGGGCGAGCTCGTCGACCTGACTCCTACACGAGGCACATCGCAACATCTCAAGGTGGTATGGACCAGCTACATCAGTGGTCTGCTCAACAGCGACGGCACCCTCAACACTACCGAGGTGCAGCAAGCCATAGGACAGGCATTCAGTCAGTCACCATACCTGAAGTAGTAAGTTCGTATCAAGTTGATGGAAAACTTTCATCTTAGACTTTAGCCCCTTTGGGCGTCGACCTTCGGTTCAACTTTCAACTCTTAACCCTTAACCCTAAAAAATATGACAACCCTTAAGAAATATTCAATCCGACTGGCCCTTGCCGTAGTCCTCTTTGCCGGACTCAGCCTGCCCGCCAAGTCACAGGTATCGCTCGATGCCTACTATAACGTAGACTGGCAGTTCAACATGCCTATCAACAAGTTTGCCGACAAAGCCAGTGGCTGGGGCATGAACTTCGATGCCGGCTGGTATCTCACACCGGACATTGCCATCGGTGCCTTCATGAACTTCCACACCAACAACCAGTATGTCGACCGCAGCGTAGTGAACATCGGTCACGAGACAGCTGTGTATACCGACCAGCAGCGCTCGCTCTACCAGCTCCCCTTCGGTGTGACTGCCCTGTACCGCATCATCGAGTCGGAATGGCAACCCTACGTGGCCCTGAAGCTGGGTGCCGAGTATGCCAACATGTCGTCGTACTACTACATATACAAGTCGTCTGAGGACAGCTGGGGCTTCTACATGTCGCCCGAGGTGGGTGTACGCTGGTACCCGTGGGACAACGGCATGGGCTTGCACGCTGCTGCCTACTACAGCTTCTCCACCAACAACGGTTCTGTGATGGGGCGCGACATGGAGACGCCCGGCAACTTCGGCTTCCGCCTTGGTCTTGCTTTCTGAGGCTAGGGGCACTATATAAACTCCTGTCAGCAGAGAGGTATCATCAGTGATGCCTCTCGCTGCTTGTTTATTCGCTCTTTCCTTCGTATCTTTATGGTAACCAAGAAGATACTTTCACTCGCTGGATATAAGCAATGCCATTGTTAAATAAAGCAAGCTTTCTCTAACAAAGTCGTTGCTTATTCGCTCGTTTCTTCGTATCTTTGCACACATAAAACGAAAACCATGAACGAAAGAAGACGATACAGCGAGACCGACAGGATGAGCTCACTCATCAGCGACAACTACTCCCTGCTCATGGTGATGAGCCGCTTTGGCATATCGCTCGGATTCGGTGACCGCACGGTGGCAGAGGTGTGCGAGTCGCAAGGCGTACACTGCCCCACCTTCCTCACCGTAGCCAACTTCATCAACGAGCCCATACACAAGGCAGGCAGCTACAAAAACTATTCACTGCCAGCCCTCCTCGACTACCTGAAGCGGGCACACTCCTACTTCCTCGACTTCAACCTGCCCTCCATACGCCGCAAGCTCATCGAGACCATCGACTGCTCGGGAGCCGATGAGGTGGCCACGCTCATCCTCAAATTCTTCGACGAATATGCCCGCGAGGTGCGCCGACACATGGAGTATGAGAACCGCAACGTATTCACCTACGTGGAGGAGCTGCTGGCCGGCAATATATCGAACACCTACGACATCGACACCTTCGCCAGCAAGCACAACCAGGTGAACACCAAGCTCACGGAGCTGAAAAACATCATCGTGAAATACTACCCCGGAAAGGAGAACAACAACCTGCTCAATGCCGTGCTCTTCGATATCTACAACTGCGAGCAGGACCTCGCCACCCATTGCGATGTAGAGGACTACCTGCTGGTGCCTGCCGTATCGGCCCTGGAACAACAGCTGCAGAAGGAGGCCCGCAACACCAAGCAGGAGCAGCCGCAAGAGGTGGAGCAGGAGGCACTGAGCGCACGCGAGAAGGAGATCATTGCCTGTGTCGTCAAGGGCATGACCAACAAGCAGACCGCCGACAGCCTATGTCTGTCGATACACACCGTCATCACTCACCGGCGCAACATCGCCCGCAAGCTGCAGATACACTCACCGGCCGGACTCACCATCTACGCCATCGTGAACAAGCTGGTCGACATTGCCGACATCAAATTGTAAAAAAAACACCCGCCTCGCGATTCGCATCGGGAGGCGGATTCTATTCCTATTAAATCAATAGTCTTTTGGCTACGTAACAATTATGGTTAATCGATTTCAAATGCAAAGGTAATGCAAGCGAGTGAATAGAGTTTACTCTATTTTCAACGAGTGCAGCTT